>NZ_JAKUDW010000107.1:0-17406 GCF_022662595.1 Bacillus cereus group sp. BfR-BA-01524
GGTTCTTTTACTTCTTCTTTTGTTTCTTCAACTTCTTTTACCGGTTCTTTTACTTCTTCTTTCGCTTCTTCAACTTCTTTTGTTGGTTCTGTCACTTCTTCTTTTTTAACTATATTTTGGATTACCGTTCCGTTAAAACTTATGCTAATTTCATCAGAATCTAAATCAAATTTATACACCTTTTCACCTGGGGTACTCCATTTTATTACTCCGTTATTAAACGTCCCTCCCTCACTTGCCAATTGAATATTTTCAATACTTTCTCCCTCTAAATCATATACAGGAACTTGAATTTCTTCGTTTATTTTTACATCATTTAAAATGATATTTTGTCTTCCCACGTCAATTGTAAACCACTGACCTAATTGTATTAACGGCCTTACATCACGAATCTCATTTCCAGCTAAATTTAAGCTAAATAAGTTTAGCATGGAACCAATAACCGTTACATCTTTAATATGATTGTCCGCAAGATTTAACCACTGTAAATTTTCCAATGAAGATAGTGGTGTTATATCTTCAATTTGATTATGAGATACATTCACATTATTCAATTGTTTCAAGTTTGAGATGAACTCAATATTTTTCAGACCTACTCCTTCTAAAGTGAGTTTTTCTAAGTTCGTCATGTATTCTAAACCTGTTATATCTTTTATCTCATTTCCTTTTTCTTTAAATATCTCTAATTTTTTAATCTGTAATAAATCTTCTTTTGTGATAGGAGCGTTTACATTCTCTCTACCTAAATTCTCTTTATTAATATGTTGTTGTAAAGTTTTATCGAGAATTACATTTTGACTTTCTTTTTGTTTTTCAACTATATTCTGTATAACCGTGCCATTAAATCTTATTTTACTTTCAGTAGAATTAGTATCTAGTTTAAATTCATATATTTTTTCTCCAGGACTATTCCATTTTATAAATCCGTTATTCAGAGTAGCCCCCTCACTTTGTAGATTAATATTTTGAAGTGGCTCTCCTTTAAGGTTGTATACTGGGATTTTTATTTCTTCATCTACACTTGCTTCATTTAAAAAGATTTTTTGTCTTTGAATGTCAATTGAAATTCGCTTACCTAATTCCTCAACAGGCCTTACGTCAAAAATTTCATTTGCTCCAAGATTTATCTCATGTAAATTTGTTAAAGTGCTCAACGGCGATATATCAGAGATATAATTCTCTTCTAAATTCAGCACTTGTAAATTTCCTAATTGAGATAGTGATGATATATCTTTTATTTCACTATCAGAAATTTCTAGTTCAATAAGATTACTCATTTTACTAATAGATTCAACATTATTAATTTTATTGTTCCCTATCCATAATAGTTCCACATTATTTAATCGATCAATTCCCGTAAGATCACTGATTTGATTATTTGCTAAGTATAATTGTTTCATAGTTGATAATGTAAATAATGGCTGGATATCTTTAATGTTATTACCGATTAAATCTAATGTTTTAATTTTTTTCATTTTACTTAATGGTGTAAGATCAGAAATTTTATTATCTCTTAAAAAAAGCATATTAATATTCTCTAACTGCTCAATTGGGTGAATACTTTCAATTGAATTAGACGTTAAATCAACGTACTTCAAACCTCTCAATTTCGAGATGGCTGATATGTCTTTTACATTAGACTCTCGTAACGTCAACTTCTCTAAGTTTGTCATATACTCTAAACCAGTTATTTCAGTTATTCCTTTGCCTGAATAAATGGATAATGTTTTAATTTGTAATAAATCTTTCTTTGTGATTGGCGCATCTACATTATCTCTATTTAAGTTATATTTATTAATATATTTTTGTAATTGCTTATCTAATATTACATTTCCGTTTTCATCTTGTCGCTCCTCTTTATTTTCCTTTTGTTTTTCTGGAACATTGTTCTCTAAATTCAATGTATTTACTTCAAACTGTACTTGGTACTTATTATCATAGGCCATTGTTGGAATATAAACATGCATTCGCATATTATACCTTTTTCCTAATTCCCCTACTTCAAACTGAATCACTTTCGTTCCATTTTTCTTTTTATCTTCTGATATTACTTTCACATCATGAAACACACCTGGAGTATGAATATCCTCTGTTTTCAAGTATTGAAAGAAATCACTATCACTTAATGTTGCTGTTACAATTTTCTTTCCATTCTCAATTGTTAATTTCGGATCCTTTATATAAACAGCTGCCATAGACTCTTCATTCGTTTTATCTTTATACGCTTTAATAACAGCGTCATATGTACCATCTTCTAAACCTTGTCCCGTTTTATTCGTCTCAATTGCTACTGCCGCTAAAGCAGGTGTCGAATACACAGCAAACGGAAGTGATAACGTCGCCGCTATAATCATTGCATTTATACGTTTTCTTTTATTTTGTTTCAACTTTACATCTCCTCCGAAATATATAATTCGAAATGTAATCATTTCTCGAATAAATGATAATGATTTTCATTATCATTGTCAATTAAAAAAATAAAAAGTTTACAAAAAAAGAACCTCTTTAAAAGAGGTTATGCCATTTTCTCACCTGATTCTTCTCTAAAAAAGCTTTTCATCGCATGAAATACGTCTGCTTTTTGCTTTAAAATATAGTATCTAAAGTTTTCATCTTTAATATTTTTATAGGCTGACATGAGTGTACTATGGCGGTTGTACTGGTTCACTTCCCCATACCCAAACATATTACACTTCTTCATTAATTCTTCCACAAGCTTTACACATCTAGCATTATCTGATGTTAAATTATCACCATCTGAAAAATGGAATGGATAAATATTATAGCGATCTGGTGAATATTTATTATCGATTAGCTCGAGTGCTTTTTTGTATACGGAGGAGCAGATTGTTCCACCACTTTCTCCTTTTGAAAAGAATTCTTCTTCTGTAACGACTTTCGCTTCTGTATGATGAGCAATAAATTCAATATCAACTGTTTCATACTTTGTGCGTAAAAATCTTGTCATCCAGAAAAAGAAGCTACGTGCCATATACTTCTCCCACATTCCCATCGATCCACTCGTATCCATCATCGCTAACACAACAGCCTTTGAATCTGGCTTTAATACTTCATTCCAAGTGCGGAACTTTAAATCTTCTTGATGAATTGGATGGAAAGATGCTTTACCACGCATCGCATTTCGTTTATATGCAGATATCATTGTTCGTTTCTTATCGATATTTCCCCACAATCCTGTTTTTCTAATGTCATTAAATTCAACATGTTCAATCCGGTTTTCATCTATTTCTTTTCTCTTTAAATTAGGCAGCTCTAACTCTCTGAAAAACGCCTGCTCTAATTCTAAAATAGAGACTTCAGCTTCATAGTAATCTTCCCCAGCTGCATCTCCTGCTCCTTGCCCTTTTCCTGGCCCTTTTTGTTTTTGACCACCTGATCCATCTCTCGCAACGACATCACCAACTTTGCTGTCACCGTTTCCTTGCCCAACATGTTTATTTTTATCATAATTGTATCTAATCTTATATTCATCTAGAGAACGAATTGGTATTTTTACAACATCCTTGCCATTAGACATAACTATACTTTCTTCTGTTACAAGATCGGGTAAATTATTCTTAATTGCCTCTTGTACTTTTTCTTGATGGCGCTGTTGGTCGTCATATCCTTTGCGATGGAGGGACCAGTTTTCCTGTGAAATCGTATAATTTGGTTGATTTTCTTCGCCCATTCCTTTCCCTCCTTACTGTAATTGTCTTTCTGTATGAACAGCAAGCTACAAATTTTGTTCTGTAATGTGCAAGCTAGAATATTTGAAAGGTAACTGCCCATAGAAAACATCCCATAAACATTTATAACGTTTTTCATACAATACCCCGAGCATCCTAAACAAAATTTTGCCACTCACATAATAGAAAGAAATATTCAGCCACTGATAAGAAAGAAACACAATGCATTGTTGCACATATTTTTACTTTGCAACATATTGTATTGTGTTGGCTTTTTTCGTATGAATGGTTGGTTACTCTATCATATGCATATTGTAAAAATAATTGACAATAAATTCATGAAATTGCATCTTAATTTATTACATTTGGACAAGGTATGACACTTTACACACATATGAACGGATAATAAAACGCTGTCCCGCAAAATACAAGAGACAGCGTTTTGTTATCAAACTATCGGTTTAACAAGCTACCTACATAGCGTAGTAATTCATTTGCTGAAGAAGAATTATAGCCATGCTCATCAATTAAACGTGCAACAACATCATTGATTTTCTTAAGCTGATTTTCGTCCGGTGTTTTCGTTGATGTTGTAATTTTCACTATATCTTTTAAATCAGCAAATAGTTTTTTCTGAATCGCTTCACGAAGACGTTCATGTGAATTATAATCAAAGCGTTTTCCTTTACGGGCATAAGCAGAAATGCGAATTAAAATCTCTTCACGGAATGCTTTCTTAGCATTTTCTGAAATTCCAATTTGCTCTTCAATTGAGCGCATTAATTTTTCATCTGGACTCATTTCTTCCCCTGTTAACGGATCACGTAATTTCGATTTATTGCAGTACGCCTCGACGTTATCTAAGTAATTATCCATAAGCGTCTTAGCTGATTCTTCATATGAATAAACAAACGCTTTTTGTACTTCTTTCTTCGCGATTTCATCGTATTCTTTTCTCGCCAATGAGATGAAATTCATATAACGTTCACGGTCTTCATTACTAATCGATGGATGCTGATCCAGCCCATCTTTTAAAGATCTAAGTACATCTAACGCGTTAATAGATGGTACCTCTTTTCGAATGATTGTAGACGAAATTCGGTTAATGACATAACGAGGATCAATACCCTTCATACCTTCATCTTGATATTCGCGTTGTAATTCTTCTACATCAATCGCATTATAACCTTCTACCGTTTCTCCATCATACAAACGCATCTTTTTAATTAAATCAATATCCGGACGCTTCGGATCTTTTAAACGAGTTAAAATAGTGAACATTGCTGCAACGCGAAGTGTATGTGGTGCAATGTGAACATTCGACACATCACTTTCACGAATCATTTTTTCATAAATATGTTCTTCTTCACTTACTCGTAAATTATAAGGAACTGGCATTACAATAATTCTTGAGTGTAATGCTTCATTTTTCTTATTTGCTATAAATGAGCGATACTCTGTTTCATTCGTATGCGCTACAATTAATTCATCTGCTGAAATAAGCGCAAATCTTCCCGCTTTGAAATTCCCTTCTTGCGTAAGCGATAATAAGTGCCATAAAAACTTCTCATCGCATTTTAACATCTCTTGGAACTCCATCATTCCTCGGTTCGCCTTATTTAATTCTCCATCAAATCGATACGCACGCGGATCTGATTCTGAACCATATTCTGCAATCGTAGAAAAGTCCAGACTACCTGTTAAATCTGCAATATCCTGTGATTTTGGATCAGACGGGCTAAATGTACCAATCCCTGTACGGCGATCTTCAGAGAAGAAAATACGCTCTACAACTACATCCTCAATTCTTGATCCGTATTCTTGCTCTAAACGCATGACATTTAGTGGTGATAAATTCCCTTCAATTCTAACTCCATACTCATCAAAGAAATCATCTCGTAAATGATGTGGAATTAAATGCAGTGGATCCTCATGCATTGGGCATCCTTTAATTGCAAAAATTGCTCCGCGATCTGTTCTTGAATATGTTTCTAATCCTCGTTTCAACATCGTAACTAACGTTGATTTCCCTCCACTAACAGGACCCATTAATAATAAAATTCTTTTTCTAACATCTAATCGTTTTGCAGATGGATGAAAATATTCCTCTACAAGACGTTCTAGAGCATCCTCTAATCCAAAGAGCTGATTACTAAAGAAGTTATACTTTCTTCTACCATCAACTTCTTCAATTCCGGCATCTTTTATCATATTGTAAATGCGAGAGTGTGCTGTTTGAGCCACCCATGGTCTTTCTTTCACAAGCTCCAAATACTCCGCAAACGTACCTTCCCATTGTAAACGTTCTTCTGCTGCTCGATGCTGTTCAATCTTTTTTAGAATATCCATTATAGCTCCTCCCCCATCTCCTTGTTCAATCGGATTATTATAAAAGGTATGCTAGGATGTCCTTAAACATTCTTTAAATCAAAACGAAATATATAATAGCACGCTAAAATTCTCTCCAAAATTCAAAGAAAATTCTGTATAATATAGGTATTAACGTTTTTACACTGCTATTCATTATAAATAAATTCTTTTCTTCTAAGAACCTTACATACATTTTGGGTAATAAATAAAACTCGTGAACCGAAAAAAGTAAGGAGGATATTAGTATGAAATTATTATTAATTTTAGGTGTATCACTCACATTTCTTACCGCTATTTTTACATCCGGTTACAATGACAAACCAGGTACACATAAAAAATGATGTGCTTTTAGCACATCATTTTTTTATGCATTATTTATAATACATATTTTCTATATCATATTTGGATAGTGGTCGGCTATAATAATAACCTTGTACAAGCTTCACATTCTTTTCTTTCAAAAACTGTATTTGCTCCTTTTTTTCTACTCCCTCTGCAATTACATTCAATTCTAAAGTATGAGCTAAATGAATAATTGCAGCTGTAATATTCGTATCACGTTCATCTATATGTATACCTTCCATAAAAGAACGATCAATTTTTAAAGTATCAATTGGATATGTTTTTAAGTAACTTAAAGATGAATAGCCTGTTCCAAAATCATCTAAATGAATCTTTAAATTTTGTTCTTTTAATTGTAGTAACACTCTCTTCGATATATCTTTATGTATAAGAGCTCCTTCTGTAACCTCTATCGCTAATAAATGAGCTGGTACATTGTACTTATTTAAAGCCCGTGTAATCATCTCTATTAATGTAATAGAGCGAAAGTGTCTAGCTGAAATATTAACTGCAATTGGGACCACTTCATATCCTTTATTTAACCATTCGCGCAGTTGCTGACACACTTGATTTACTACCCATTCATCGAGCTTAATAATAAATCCTGTTCTTTCTGCCAACGGAATAAATTGGTTTGGAGAAACAAATCCTAATTCCTTATTCTCCCACCTTATTAAAGCTTCCATACTAGCTATTTTTTTCGTTTCAATATTAATTTGTGGCTGATAATATAAGAAAAACTCATTTTTTTCTATAGCACGATGTAACTGGTTTTCTATTATAAACCTTTGTTCACGCTCACAGTCTAATCCACTACAATAAAAATGATAATGTCCTTTTCCTTTTTCTTTTGCTTTTTCTAAAGCAGCATCGACCCTCTGAAATAGTATTTTTTCATCTTCTCCATCTGCTGGAGCCATTACAATTCCAATTGACGCACTTAAATATACATCATCTTCTTCGATTACAAAATATTCACTAATATTTTTCAGTATGCTTTTTGCAACTTCCTCTACACATTCTTTCGTTATATTTTCTATTAACATAACAAATTGATCATCGTGTTCTCTAAATAAGTGCATACCTTCTATTTTTAGATTGCTTAAACATTCTGTAACTTTTTGTAATACTTTATCTCCCTCTTTATGACCAAATGTATCATTAATACGATGAAACTCATCTAAATCTATAAATACAAGCGCAAAATTTATACTCTCATTTAAAAAAGTATTTAACTTATTTGCACATGAAATTCTATTCATTAATCCCGTTAACTGGTCATAGTAAGCTAAATATTCTGTTCGCATTTCGTTTAATACTTGCCTTGTAACATCTCTCGTAACAATATAAACTCCAACAATTTCACCGTTCACAATAATCGGGATAGTTCTCAAAGAAATATATAGCTCGTACCCTTCTTTATGAATATATTTCTTTGAAACAATTTGTTTTGCTTTTCCTTGCATCGATCCCTTAAATATAATTTGAAAATCTTTTTCATATTCTTTATTAATAAATTCAAAAATAAATTTATTATTTAATTCCTCATACCGGTATCCAAATATTTCATACGTTGCCGGGTTTGCATATGTAACTCTCCCTATAGAATCTATAGATATAATTGAGTCATTATTATATTCCAGTAACGACTTAAATAACATTTGTTTTTCCTCTATCTCTTTCTTCTCCTCAATTTGAGCTGTAATATCTCTTGTAATACAAATAACAAATTGACATATTCCTTCTTCATCGCAGACAGGATTAAGTGAAGATTCATAATGTATCTCACCTTTTGGTAATTTGACTACATCACAAAAGGTGTGTGCTTTCGTTTCTCTCACTACTTTTTCATATTGCCTTTGCAATATCCCCGCTATATCTTTTGGTAATACTTCTGCAAAAGTTTTTCCATAGCACTCTTCGCTTAACCTAGCATAATCCATTCCTATTTTATTCACATACATATATTTAAACGTTTCATCATCAATAACTTTCAATATAAATACTAAATCTTGAATAGCATGTAATAACCCTTGTCTAATTAAATCCATATCTATCATACTTAAAAAGGTATTTTGATTACTATATTCTTCCTTCATACTTATCTCAACCCGTCTTATCTATTTTTAATCATATATCCCATTCTATATGATTATGTCCTCTCTTTTAAATGTATGATTA
Organism: Bacillus cereus group sp. BfR-BA-01524; assembly: GCF_022662595.1. Classification (NCBI taxonomy): domain Bacteria; kingdom Bacillati; phylum Bacillota; class Bacilli; order Caryophanales; family Bacillaceae; genus Bacillus; species Bacillus cereus group sp. BfR-BA-01524. The sequence continues at coordinate 8,583 of NZ_JAKUDW010000107.1, forward strand.
CATATTATTTTTATTTTATAAAAAAAAGTCGCCATATGGCGACTTTTAATAAACGATTTCTAAATCTAATCCAGGGTAATTTTGTTGACGGAATGCTTCATAAATTAAAATTGCTGCTGTATTAGATAAATTTAATGAACGTACTTTATCTGTCATTGGAATACGTAAACAATGATCAAAGTTTTCTTCGATTACATTAGCTGGTAAGCCGTTTGTTTCTCTTCCAAATACAAAATAGTAATCCTTCTCGCGCTTGCTATAGTCAAACGCTGTATGAGCTTTCTCGCCATACTTCGTTAAATAGAAGAATTCACCATCTTTATTTTTTTCATAAAATTCTTCAATTGAATCATAATACGTAATTTTCACGTGCTGCCAATAATCTAATCCGGCACGCTTTAACATTTTATCATCCGTTGAAAATCCAAGCGGTCTAATCAAATGTAATTCTGTTCCAGTTGCTGCACAAGTACGAGCAATATTCCCTGTATTTGCTGGAATTTCTGGCTGATATAAAACAACATGTACTCCCACGCGATATTCACCTCTGTTTTTTGTCTACTACGTATTATACCACTTGAGCGAAAAATCTCTACCCATTAATAATATGAAAGAATTTATATTTCATTTGTGGTGTATATTTACTAGAGTCTTCATAGTTCCAATAACGTCGACGGCTATTCGCTGAATGTGCATTTACAAGCGGCATACCATCTGCATCTTTTGCTACTACAATCGTCGTATGATTCCATCTTCCGTCATCCTCGAAATCATAAGCAATAACATCTCCAAGAATAAGTTCTTCTGGCCTCTCTACCGCCTCTGCTCGAAGTCCTGTTGTAGCACCTGACAAATACCAATAAAAAGAATGTGCAACAGCCCAGCTCCAACTCCACTGATTCTCCCTTTGCCACCATCCTTTACGAATATTAGGATATCCGTTCATAGGTACTTCTCCAGTATGAAGACATTGAGAAATGAAATTCGTACAATTATCAGGGAAATTACGATACATAGGATTTCGGTCATCCCACCAACGCTCTGCATATTTCACTGCCTCTAAACGATTATATTGATAAGAACCGTACTTCTCTTTCGTAATTTCCCTTTCTAATGTCTCACCCATTCTAATTTCTTCTGACACTTCAATATCATAATCGCTTATAATCCGACTATTATTTAAACAAACTCTTCGTTTTAATTGTTCCTCTTCAATATAAAATAATTCTTTATGCCTAATTAAATATTTAAAATGTATTTGATAATCAATTTCTTGATGGTCATTACTATTTAATTGCCTAATGAAAGAAACATCCGCAGTTGCTTTCACTATATGTGCACTACGCCTTTGAAACAATTGTTTCTTTCTCTGTGCCATTTGTAGTAAATCCTCAGCAATACCATCCACGTCTGTTCGTTTCTCTGTGATATATGCTAAAAACTGTTGTACTTGCTTTTCAATATTCATTTTTACAGCCATTTCGTTTCCCTCCCATATTACAATATGAAAAAGGGAAATATTATCTACTCTTTTTTCTGTGCTAACAATTCAAGCCCGCGATTCATTTCATGAAGCACTTCTTCATCTTTCTCACGTTCCATCGCTTTTTCAATCGCTTCGCCTACTCCATCTCCGCCAATTTTCCCAAGTGCCCATGCTGCCGTTCCACGCAATACCGGTCTTGGGTCATCTTTCATAACACCAATTAAATCAGGAATTGCCGATGCTTCTTTAAAATGTGCTAATGCTAAAATCGCATTTCTTTGCAGTGGCTTTTTCCCTCTCCATGACCCTGACATAATCCCATATTTCTCTTTAAAATCACGATTACTAATTGTTAAAAGTGGCGTTAATAATGGTTTAACTAGCTCAGGATCCGGCTCCATCTCAGGATGATTATGAAAATCCATTCCTTTATTTTTCGGACAAACAGTCTGACACGTATCACATCCATATATACGATTTCCTATTTTATCGCGATATTCTTCAGGTAGGAATCCTTTCGTCTGTGTTAAAAACGCAATGCACTTCTTCGAATCTAACTGTCCCCCCTGTATTAAAGCACCTGTAGGACAAATATCGATACATTTCGTACAGCCCCCGCATTGATCTTCTATCGGCTTATCTGGCGGGAATGGAACATTTGTAATCATTTCCCCTAAGTATACGTAAGAACCAAATTCAGGTGTAATAATAGCACAGTTTTTCCCACTCCAGCCAATGCCTGCACGCTCTGATACAGCTCGATCACTTAATTCACCTGTATCAACCATGGACTTCACTTCTATATCTGGAAGTTTTTCAATTAAATATGCTTCTAATTTTTGCAAACGATCTCGTAAAACAAGATGATAATCTTGTCCCCAAGAAGCACGGCAAAAAATTCCACGGCGTTCTCCACGCTTACTTAATGGTGCATTTTTTAATTTTGAAGGATATGCTAAAGCAATCGCAATAATTGATTTAGCACCCGGTAATAAAAGTTGCGGATTCGTTCTCTTCTCTATATCAGGCTCTTCAAATCCAGATTGATAATTTAATTGTTGTTGCTGGATTAAGCGCTGCTTTAATTCCTCAAAAGGAGAAGCACTTGCAAAGCCTATTTTATCTATACCAATTGTTTTACTATACGCAATTACATCTTGCTTTAATTGTTCAAAATCCACTCTTAATCGCCTCCTCAGATGAATCCATCCCTTATGTAACGACTCTATTGGTTAGTAATTCAATTTTGGAATACTATTATTTACTTCTATTTTCGCATGTAATTATATTTTTCAAACATTAAAAAACGCAATGCCTCGTTTATCTCGGAAACGAAACACTGCGTTGATCACAATTTATAGAAAAACATTTAATAAAATTTGGAGCGGGTGAAGAGAATCGAACTCTCGACCAGAGCTTGGAAGGCTCTTGTTTTACCACTAAACTACACCCGCAAATATGAATTACATATAAGATATTAGAATAACTTATGTAAAGTAGTATAGCATGTTAAAAAAATAGAGGCAAGAATTTTATCGAAAAAAGTCGAAAAAGTGATGAGAGACCTCATCACTTTTTCAATTCCTTATCAATTGCCTTCTTCATACTATCGAAATCAGGGTTTGCAAGATTTCCGTTTACATATACTGAAGGAGCACCTTGAACTTTTAATTTTTGAGCACGATCTGAGTCTTTACGTACTTTTTCTGTAATTTCTTTACTGTGTAAATCTTTCTTAAATTGCGCTACATCAACTTTTGGAAGTTTCTCTTTCACAATGCTAAGAAGCAAATCTTCTGTAATCCATTCTTCCGTATCTTTCTTTTGATTTTGATAAATCTCATCATAGAAGATCCAGAATGAATCTTTATCTTGTTTATAAATTGCTTCACCAGCTGCTGCACCTAAATCCGAGTCTTTTCCGATAAATGGGAAGTTAATAAAATATAACTGCACTTTACCTTTATCAATATACTCTTCCTTTAATCGAGGTAATACTGTTACATCCCAAGTACGGCAAGCAGGACATTTGAAATCTCCAAATTCAACTACCTTAACCGGAGCATCATCTTTCCCTAAAGATTGTTGCGTAGAATAAGCAAACATCTCATTCCCTTTATCTTTTTTGTCATTTATGATGCTATACGCAATTGTTCCGATTACAATCAATACTGCGATAGAAAAAACTACCCCAAGAGCCATGAGTTTATTTGATTTCATATACATTCCTCTTTAAATTCATATTCTGTATACAGCATTGTACACAATACACATAATATCAACACTTATATACGTCACGCAATGAACACGCTCACATAAATTACAAAAATACAATATTTGTGACGATATTGTGTCACAAATTGTCACAAATTATTCAAAAAAAGAAGCTCCTCTGTAGGAACTTCTCTTAACTTACTGCTTTTTTACGCGCACTATTTAACATCGACTGCTCTATTTTTATATCATGACGAATTACTAATTTCTCACTAACTGCTTGAACATACTCATCATGGCTTATATAGCCTTCTTTCTCCATTAATCTCAAAACGACATTTCGTCTCTCTACTGCTTTATCATAGTTTTGGGCAGGTGAGTAATAAGCAGGTGCTTTTACTACAGCAGCCATCATCGCACTTTCAGCCACCGTTAATTGGTTCACCTTTTTACCGAAATAAAGGTTTGCTGCTTTTTCAATTCCCCATGCTCCTTCACCATAATAAATGTTACTTACATATAATTTTAAAATTTCATCCTTCGTAAATGTGCGTTCAATTTTTTTCGTATAAAAAATCTCTTTCCACTTACGAGAAAATGTACGTTCATTCGTTAAAAAAGCATTTTTAGATAGCTGCTGTGTAATCGTGCTTCCTCCTTGCACAACACCACCAGCTTTTATATTCTCAACAGACGCCCTGATAATCGCTATATAATCTAAACCGTTATGATGATAAAACCTTTTATCTTCTGTCGCAATAAATGCATGTGTTAATGATTCTGGTACCTCTAACTTAGCCGGTACATGTAATTTACTAATATCACTTTGCTCGATCATTACATTTCCAATGAATAATAACGTACAACTTAACAATAATAATAATATAATGGCTTTATAAAAAAGTTTAGTCATTGGATTTAATGCAACTTTTTGATGATAGTTCACCCTAGATAATACTCGTTCTTTCATCTTGAACACCTCTTTTCCACACAGCGTATAACTCTTACTTTAAGAATACCTTGTTGTAAAAAAATATCCCATCGATTTCTCTTACACGTACCTTACATCATTGTAAGGTATAAAGTGAAACTTTACTCAGCCCTCACCAATCACGTTCCCGGCAAATAGCGGGGTAAAAAAGTATTGTATCACAGTCCTTTTTTATCTACTATTCATCTGAAATATTGAATATAGATTATGTTAATGCACGAATAACCAATCACAGAGTAAGCCTTAAGGCTATTATATTTTCACTTTACACTTTAATTATATCATCTACAAATATATGTACTTTTGAGTATCTAGTAATCTTAATGTATATAACATATACATTATACAGAACAAACGTTCTTGAAATCAATACTAACACTATTATTATTTTGACCTTTTTCTTAAACAATATACAAAAAAGAGTAGTGATTTGAATGTATCTCAAATCAGCCACTCTTTTCTTTACAATCTTCCTATTAAATTATATGGCTGCACTTCCCACGTTTCATACGGAATACAATGTGTTGCTCTCATTGCATCAAGTGTTCTAGATTTCATATGAGGACGCGTTATATACTCATCTATGTTCTCTTCATTTAAAGCAACAAATTTAGCCTCTTGTATTTCTTCAGGTTGAATTTTTATTTCGCCACTCACATATGCTACTTTGAAAACAACAGCCAGAATGTGCATAGAGGCATTATAATAAACCCCGGTAATTCCGATAGGCTTCACCGTTAACCCTGTTTCCTCTTTTATTTCCCTACAGACAGCTTGATCGAGTGCTTCTCCTTCTTCTACCTGTCCTCCTGGCATTTCCCACGTATCAGCTCGCCAGTGTACCTTTGTTAATAACACTTCATTTTTTTCATTTGTTAAATAACCTGCTACGGCAACTATATGCTTTGGTGTCTTATGTTCCATACTAAGCCTCCTAGAAATAATGGTTATTTCATATATCCCTATAAGCATATTCCCTATCTACAACAAAATACCTTTAATAATTCATCACCTTAATTAACTTCATAAAAAAAGCCCCTATTCGTTAAACGAATAGGGGCTTTCATCGTATTACTCTCCTAAGTCTACGTTGTGGTAAACTTGTTGTACATCTTCTAAATCTTCTAATGCATCAACCATTTTCTCAAATTGTACTTGAGCATCTTCAGGAAGTGTAACATCACTTTGTGCAAGCATTGTTAATTCTGCAACTGTAAATTCTTCAACGCCAGCACCTTTAAGTGCAGATTGTACTGAATGGAATTGATCTGGTTCAGCATACACGATAACAGCATCTTCTTCTTCTAGAATGTCACGTGCATCTACATCTGCCTCCATTAAAATTTCAAGAACTTCATCTGATGTTTTACCTTCAAGGCCGATAACAGCTGTCGCATCAAACATGTAAGCTACAGAACCGTTTACACCCATGTTACCACTGTTTTTGCTAAATGCAGCTCGTACATCTGCTGCAGTACGGTTTACGTTATTTGTAAGTGTATCTACAATAACCATAGCTCCATTTGGTCCAAATCCTTCATAACGAAGCTCGTCATAATTTTCCTCTGAACCGCCTTTTGCTTTTTCAACTGCACGATCAATAATTGTTCTTGGTACATTGTATGTTTTCGCACGTTCTAATACGACTCTAAGCGCTTGGTTTGATTCTGGATCTGGCTCGCCTTGTTTTGCCGCCACATAAATTTCACGTCCAAATTTCGCGTATATACGGCTTGTATTTGCATCTTTTGATGCTTTTTTGTCTTTAATATTGTTCCATTTACGGCCCATACTTTCCACTCTCTTTCTCGTTTTAAATCTACATAAAAATATTAATATGAAATATAATGTGTGTTCAACACATTTTTAAAAGAAATATAAAAAGTTCATTTTTGATTCATATTACAGACATAATATAAATCACTATCATTTTGTTCTTTCGACAAGTTATATTATACATGAATTCCTAAGTTTATTACGAATTTTAGCATCACATAATATAATTTAACAAAAAAGACTCTAACATTTCTGTTAGAGTCTTTTTATATTGCTGATAACAATTTCCATAATATTCCTACAATTACTTTCTATTGTTGTATAATTAAAATAGGAAAAAATTCGAAGGGGAAATGGGGGAGAATTATGACACATTCAAACGAAAAAAACACACATACTCTTAAAGGAATAGGAGAAAAGTTAAACCCAACTATCTATCAAGTAAGATTCATGAAATTAGATGAACCAATCCAATTTGAGGCGTTTCCTGAATTGAAGGAATTAGGGGATTGGTTAAGTACTTCAATGCAAATGTGGGCGTGCCACTCAACAATGTATAAGTACAACAGAGAAGAGTTTAAAAAGAAGTTTTTAGAAATTACAAACTTAACCGTTGATAATATACTAATATCTATTGGTGGTGTCGGATTTAACTTCATGTCACCGGGGTGGAGAAATTCTCTCTAGAGTGCTCGAAGGGAATATTGTAGAATACCGCAATTAAAAAGATAAAATTGAATGTTTGTTTTTATCCTTTTAATGTTTCACAGTTTACTCACCGTACACTTTTTGCGCTTATTTTGTCATGTAATGAAAAGAAAACACAAAAAAACTCTATACTAATTGTATAGAGTTTTTTTACGACGTTCATGATACCGATGGTCGGGGTCGAACCGACACTCCCGAAGGAACACGATTTTGAGTCGTGCGCGTCTGCCAATTCCGCCACATCGGCACAAAAGAAAAGGCGGCAACCGGATTTGAACCGGTGATAAAGGTTTTGCAGACCTCTGCCTTACCACTTGGCTATGCCGCCATATTAAATTTTATTGGAGCGGAAGACGGGATTCGAACCCGCGACCCCAACCTTGGCAAGGTTGTATTCTACCACTGAACTACTTCCGCAAAAATGGCTGGGCTAGCTGGATTCGAACCAGCGCATGACGGAGTCAAAGTCCGTTGCCTTACCGCTTGGCTATAGCCCATCGAATTCTTACTTAATTATATGTAAGTATCAATTAAATTATTTGTAATTTTTAAAATAAAAATGGGGCGACTGATGGGAATCGAACCCACGAATGCCGGAGCCACAATCCGGTGCGTTAACCACTTCGCCACAACCGCCATGTTGTGTAAATATATTTGGCAGGGGCAGTAGGAATCGAACCCACACTGGAGGTTTTGGAGACCTCAGTTCTACCTTTAAACTATGCCCCTATGTAAATGGTGGAGGGGGGCAGATTCGAACTGCCGAACCCGAAGGAGCGGATTTACAGTCCGCCGCGTTTAGCCACTTCGCTACCCCTCCGAAACTTACATGGTGCCGGCTAGAGGACTTGAACCCCCAACCTACTGATTACAAGTCAGTTGCTCTACCAATTGAGCTAAGCCGGCGTATTTTATTAAAATAAATGGTGGCTCGGGACGGAATCGAACCGCCGACACGAGGATTTTCAGTCCTCTGCTCTACCGACTGAGCTACCGAGCCTTATTAAAATGGCGGTCCCGACCGGGGTCGAACCGGCGATCTCCTGCGTGACAGGCAGGCATGTTAACCACTACACCACGGGACCATTTGGTTGCGGGGACAGGATTTGAACCTGCGACCTTCGGGTTATGAGCCCGACGAGCTACCGTGCTGCTCCACCCCGCGATAATACTATTCATATAAAATTTATATGGTGGAGGATGACGGGATCGAACCGCCGACCCCCTGCTTGTAAGGCAGGTGCTCTCCCAGCTGAGCTAATCCTCCAAAGTGGTGACCCGTACGGGATTCGAACCCGTGTTACCGCCGTGAAAGGGCGGTGTCTTAACCACTTGACCAACGGGCCAAATATTATAAATCCTATGGCGGAGAGCAAGGGATTCGAACCCTTGATACGCTTGTGACGTATACACGATTTCCAATCGTGCTCCTTCGGCCAACTCGGACAGCTCTCCAATGGCTCCGCAGGTAGGAATCGAACCTACGACCGATCGGTTAACAGCCGATAGCTCTACCGCTGAGCTACTGCGGAATAATATTGCCTGGCAACGTCCTACTCTCACAGGGACAAGGTCCCAACTACCATCGGCGCTAGAGAGCTTAACTTCCGTGTTCGGTATGGGAACGGGTGTGACCTCTCTGCCATCAT
>NZ_JAKUDW010000108.1:0-17401 GCF_022662595.1 Bacillus cereus group sp. BfR-BA-01524
GAAGAAGCGAAAGCTAACGAGAAAGTATCAGCTGAAAAAACTGTATCCAAGGCAAAAGAGGCTTATACAAAACCTTCTTGGAAAGCTGTAGGAACAGAACAAGGTTCATCACCAGCGATGACGTTTAAACAGGGGTCATCAGATTGGAATGAGATGCAAAGTGCAATTGCTGCAGGTATTGAAGTACCGAAGGAGCAATTAGTATTCCATTTTGTTGGAAGAGACAAAACTGGAAAGAGCAAAGCTTATGGTGACGTTCAAGATAAGCAAAGTGGAAAAAGATATTACGTAAATATTGATTGGGTAGATAATGAGGGCTGGAAACCAGTACTTGTTCAAACTCTAAACTAAAAAAAGAGAAGCTCCTTAGGAGCTTCTCTTTTTTTAGTTAACGCAATTTCTTTAATTTAAAATGAACAACCGCGCTATAATACGGTCTTTTGCTTTCAGGATCCATAACCATTTGATGTGAGATGTGATGAACTTCAAGCATAAGTGCTTTATTATTATCGATTTGTTCACTAATTTTTCGTTCTAAAGAAGCTAAGTCTCCCGCTTCAAAAAATTCTATTTTATCTTCTAACATTTCAAAGGTAAATGACATGAAGACGGCCCCTCTCCTATGTAATCAACTATAGTGTAACAAAGAAAAGAAGGAAATACCATGTACATTTCAATTGACATTTTTAGAAAGAGGGAATATCATACTGATAAAACCGATAAGAAAAAGGGGAATTTTTATGGGCACAGAATTTAATGGTTTATTTGATGAGTGGGCTCATACGTACGACTCATTCGTACAAGGCGAAGATATACAATATAAAGAAGTTTTCGCCCATTATGAGGATATTCTAGAGGATGTAGTTAACAAGTCATTTGGTAATGTATTAGAATTTGGTGTCGGTACAGGTAATTTAACAAATAAATTATTACTTGCTGGCCGCACAGTTTACGGTATAGAACCGTCGCGTGAAATGCGTATGATTGCAAAAGAGAAATTGCCAAAAGAATTTTCGATTACAGAAGGTGATTTTCTGTCGTTTGAAGTCCCAAATTCAATTGATACCATTGTTAGCACCTATGCATTTCATCATTTAACAGATGATGAAAAAAATGTAGCGGTTGCGAAGTATAGTCAATTGCTAAACAAAGGTGGTAAAATAGTGTTTGCTGATACGATATTTGCAGATCAAGATGCATATGATAAAACTGTTGAAACAGCAAAACAAAGAGGTTTTCACCAGTTAGCAAACGATTTGCAAACGGAATACTATACACGTATTCCAGTTATGCAGACTATTTTTGAAAACAATGGCTTCCATGTAACGTTTACGAGATTAAATCATTTCGTTTGGGTAATGGAGGCAACTAAGCAATAGAAAGAGGGATTAGATTGAGAATTGCTGTAATTGGAGCAATGGAAGAAGAAGTACGTATTTTACGTGACAAATTAGAACAAGCAGAAACAGAAACGGTTGCAGGTTGTGAATTTACGAAAGGACTATTAGCAGGACATGAAGTAATCTTGTTAAAGTCTGGTATTGGTAAAGTAAATGCAGCGATGTCAACGACAATTTTATTAGAAAAGTATAAGCCTGAAAAAGTAATTAATACTGGTTCAGCTGGTGGATTCCATCATTCTCTAAACGTTGGTGATGTAGTTATTTCCACTGAAGTTCGTCACCATGACGTAGATGTAACAGTATTTAACTATGAATATGGTCAAGTACCAGGAATGCCGCCTGGATTTAAAGCTGATGAGGCGTTAGTTGCATTAGCTGAGAAATGTATGCAAGCTGAAGAAAATATTCAAGTTGTAAAAGGTATGATTGCAACAGGTGATTCATTTATGAGTGATCCGAACCGCGTTGCAGCCATCCGTGATAAATTTAAAAATCTTTATGCGGTAGAAATGGAAGCAGCAGCTGTTGCACAAGTATGCCACCAATATGAAGTTCCGTTTGTTATCATTCGCGCACTTTCTGATATTGCTGGTAAAGAATCAAATGTTTCATTTGATCAGTTTTTAGATCAAGCAGCTCTTCATTCTACAAACTTTATCGTAAAAGTGTTAGAAGAGTTAAAGTAATGTAACAAAAAGGCAACTGTCTCATATAAAGAAAATACATACAGTTGCCTTTTCTTTATTGGCAAACAAGGGGGAGAACACGATGAATGTATATCGTGGAGTTCATGAGTTAATCGGTCATACTCCAATTGTAGAAATTACCCGTTTTTCACTTCCGAAAGGGGTCCGTTTATTTGCAAAACTTGAATTTTATAACCCAGGCGGAAGCGTTAAGGATCGTTTAGGAAGAGAATTAATCGAAGATGCGCTAGAAAAAGGGCTTGTTACCCAGGGTGGAACAATTATTGAACCGACTGCTGGGAATACTGGTATTGGACTGGCACTTGCAGCGTTAGAACATGATTTGCGCGTTATTGTTTGTGTACCAGAGAAATTTAGTATTGAAAAACAAGAGTTAATGAAAGCGCTAGGTGCAACGGTCGTGCATACACCGACTGAGCAAGGAATGACCGGTGCAATTGCAAAAGCAAAAGAGTTAGTAAATGAAATACCGAATTCATACTCTCCAAGTCAATTTGCAAATGAGGCAAATCCTCGTGCATATTTTAAAACGTTAGGCCCTGAACTGTGGGATGCATTGAATGGAGAGATTAACATATTTGTTGCTGGAGCAGGAACTGGCGGTACTTTTATGGGGACTGCATCTTATTTGAAAGAAAAAAATATAGATATTAAAACAGTTATCGTAGAGCCAGAAGGATCTATTTTAAATGGTGGTAAGGCTGGTTCACATGAGACCGAAGGAATTGGATTGGAATTTATCCCACCATTTTTGAAGACATCTTATTTTGATGAAATTCATACGATTTCTGATCGAAATGCATTTTTAAGAGTGAAAGAATTAGCGCAAAAAGAAGGACTTCTCGTTGGAAGCTCTTCAGGAGCAGCATTTCATGCGAGCTTACTTGAGGCAGAGAAGGCAGCGCCAGGTACAAATATTGTAACAATTTTTCCTGATAGCAGTGAGCGCTATTTAAGTAAAGACATATACAAAGGATGGGAATAAAAAATGAGAGCAAAGACAAAGTTAATTCATGGTATTCGCATAGGAGAACCTTCAACTGGATCTGTAAACGTACCGATCTATCAAACAAGTACGTACAAACAAGAAGCAGTTGGTAAGCATCAAGGATATGAATATTCACGTACAGGTAACCCAACACGTGCAGCTTTAGAAGAAATGATTGCCGTATTAGAAAATGGTCATGCTGGATTTGCATTTGGTTCTGGAATGGCTGCTATTACAGCGACAATTATGTTGTTCTCAAAAGGTGACCACGTTATTTTAACAGATGATGTTTATGGTGGGACGTATCGTGTTATTACAAAAGTATTAAACCGCTTCGGTATTGAACATACATTTGTAGACACAACAAACTTAGAGGAAGTTGTAGAAGCAATTCGTCCAAATACGAAAGCAATCTATGTGGAAACACCAACGAATCCATTACTAAAAATTACTGATATTAAGAAAATATCTACTCTTGCTAAAGAGAAAGATTTATTAACAATTATTGATAATACATTCATGACGCCATATTGGCAGTCGCCGATTTCTTTAGGAGCAGACATTGTACTTCACAGTGCAACGAAATATTTAGGAGGTCATAGTGACGTAGTTGCAGGTCTAGTAGTGGTAAATAGCCCACAACTAGCAGAAGACCTTCACTTTGTACAAAACTCAACAGGAGGTATTCTTGGACCACAAGATAGCTTCTTACTACTTCGCGGTTTAAAAACATTAGGGATTCGTATGGAAGAACATGAAACGAATTCACGCGCTATTGCTGAATTCTTAAATAATCATCCAAAAGTAAATAAAGTATATTACCCAGGTCTTGAATCACATCAAAACCACGAATTAGCAACAGAACAAGCAAATGGATTTGGTGCTATTATCTCGTTTGATGTAGATAGTGAGGAAACATTAAATAAAGTACTTGAGAAACTGCAATACTTTACACTTGCTGAAAGCCTAGGAGCAGTAGAAAGTTTAATTTCTATCCCATCTCAAATGACACATGCATCAATCCCAGCAGATCGCCGTAAAGAATTAGGAATTACAGATACATTAATTCGTATTTCTGTCGGTATTGAAGATGGTGAAGATTTAATTGAAGATTTAGCACAAGCGCTAGCATAATAAAAATGCACTGCTAATGTGGAGCAGTGCATTTTTATTATGTTAATTTGTGAAATGTTTCACAAATTAGACATACACAAATGAAATGATTTCATGTATATTGAATTCATGAAATGTTATTCACGAGCAAACTTATGAAATATTTCACAAACAATGGGATTCATGTAGGACGGTAACTCTATTTTTTTTCGCTAATCGGGACTTATTATGACCTATAGGGACTTATAAAGACCGTGATAACAGAATAGGAGGAAATTTACATGGTAGTCGAAGAGAAAGTTGTAAATGAAATGCAAGAGGTAAAAGAGATGATTGATACGTTAGTAAATAACGGTCAACAAGCTTTACAAGCATTAGAAAGTTTTACACAAGAGCAGATTGACAACATTGTTCATGAAATGGCATTAGCAGGTGTTGATCAACATATGCCACTTGCAAAATTGGCTGTTGAAGAAACAGGCCGTGGTGTCTATGAAGACAAATGCATTAAAAATATTTTTGCCACTGAATATATTTGGCATAGTATAAAGCAAGATAAAACGGTAGGAATTATTCACGAAGATCCTTATGAAGAAATAATAGAAATTGCAGAACCTGTCGGTGTAGTAGCTGGGGTAACGCCAGTAACGAATCCAACGTCGACAACAATGTTTAAAGCGTTAATTGCGATAAAAACGAGAAATCCAATTATTTTCGCATTTCATCCTTCTGCACAAAATTGTTCTGTGGCAGCAGCGAAAACCGTATATGATGCAGCAATGAAAGCTGGTGCACCAAAACATTGTATTCAATGGATTGAGAGACCGTCTGTCGAAGCGACGAAACAATTAATGAACCATGATGGTGTGGCACTCGTTCTAGCAACTGGAGGCGCTGGTATGGTGAAATCAGCTTACTCTACTGGAAAACCAGCGCTAGGTGTAGGTCCTGGTAATGTACCGTGTTATATAGAAAAATCAGCACATGTAAAACGAGCTGTTAATGATTTAATTTTATCGAAAACATTTGATAACGGTATGATTTGTGCATCGGAACAAGCAATCATTGTCGATAAAGAAATCTATGATGATGTTAAAACAGAAATGATCGAAAACAATTGTTACTTTGTAACAGAAGAAGAAAGAAAAAAATTAGAAAAGCTCGTTATAAATGAAAATACATGTGCAGTAAATAGTGATATTGTAGGGAAATCAGCACAGTATATTGCCGAATTAGTTGGGATTACTGTTCCTGAACATACAAAAATGCTTGTAGCTGAAATTCAAGGTATCGGAGCAGCATATCCGTTATCTCGTGAGAAACTGAGCCCAGTATTAGCTTGTGTGAAGGCGAATTCATTAGAAAAAGGATTTACATATTGCGAAGAAATGTTGAACCTCGGTGGTTTAGGACATTCAGCAGTTATTCATTCTACAAATAAAGAAGTGCAAAAGCAATTTGGATTACGTATGAAAGCTTGCCGTCTCATTGTAAATGCACCTTCATCACAAGGTGGAATAGGGGATATATATAACGGATTTATTCCATCACTTACACTTGGTTGTGGTTCTTACGGAAAGAATTCAGTTTCCCAAAATGTAACAGCGACTCATTTATTAAATATAAAAAGGCTGGCAAATAGAAAAAAGAATATGCAGTGGTTCAAATTGCCACCAAAAATTTATTTTGAAAAACATGCTACAGCGTATTTAGCAAATATGCCTAACATTTCACGTGCATTTATTGTAACGGATCCTGGAATGGTTGAACATGGCTATGTCGATACAGTCACGCACTATTTAAACAAGCATGCAAATGATGTGAAAATTGAAGTTTTCTTTGAGGTCGAACCAGATCCATCAGATGAAACTGTCTTTAAAGGTGCGGAAATGATGAGAAGCTTTAAGCCAGATGTAATTATCGCACTTGGTGGCGGTTCAGCTATGGATGCAGCAAAAGGAATGTGGTTATTCTATGAGCATCCAGAAACGACATTCTATGACATTAAACAGAAGTTTTTAGATATAAGAAAACGTACATGTAAATATCCGGAATTAGGAAAAAAGGCGCAGTTTGTTGCGATTCCAACAACATCAGGAACAGGATCAGAAGTGACACCATTTGCGGTTATTACAGATAAGAAAAATAATATAAAGTATCCGCTCGCAGATTATGAATTAACACCAGATGTAGCAATTGTTGATCCGCAATTTGTAATGACAGTACCACCACATGTAACAGCAGATACTGGTATGGATGTTTTAACACATGCAATTGAGGCGTATGTGTCTGTTATGGCAAATGACTATACAGATGGATTAGCATTAAAAGCTATTGATCTCGTATTCAAATATTTACCGAGAGCATATAAAGATGGAAATGATGAAGAAGCACGGGAAAAAATGCATAACGCTTCTGCAATTGCAGGGATGGCATTTGCAAATGCTTTTCTAGGTATTAATCACAGCTTAGCACATAAAATTGGTCCAGAATTCCATATACCACACGGACGTGCAAATGCAATTCTTATGCCGCACGTAGTCCGCTATAATGCTATTAAGCCAAGAAAACACGCATTGTTCCCAAAATATGAGCACTTTGTAGCAGATGAACGCTATGCACATATTGCGAGAATGCTTGGGCTTCCAGCAAGCTCAGTAGCAGAAGGTGTGGAATCACTCGTCAAAGCAATTATTGAGCTTGGAAAAAGCTTAAATATTAATATGAGTATTGCAGGGCAAGGAGTAGATAAAGAGCAATTTGAAGAGGTTGTTGGAGTATTAGCAGAAAGAGCTTTTGAAGATCAATGTACAACTGCTAATCCAAAGTTACCGCTTATTTCAGAGCTGAAAGAAATTTATATGGAAGCATATAAGGGTGAATAATGATTACAAAAGAGCCGCAGTAAAGCGGCTCTTTTTTGTTGGAAAACATCTCCCAGAATGCCTGTATTTACTGGTCTTTCAGTTTCATAGAATATGATAAAGTGAAATGGAGGAGTGAGAATATAATGAAAGAATTACAAGGGAAAATAGAAGATTATACTAGGTTCGGACAAATTCTTCTCGCTGTAAGTACATTGTTAATGGTTGGCTTGTTGATTCCGGATGGAGCAAAAGAGACAATCCAATTTTTTGTTATGATGGGGAGCATCGTTATATTTTTAAGTTTATCATTCTTTTTCTTTCAGCGTGTGAAAGTGATGCGTGACCAGTTAGAGGAAAATGAATGTGAATAATATTGTTAACTAGAGCGAGGCGAAAAGAAAGAATCTTTTTGTCGCGCTTTTTGTTTTTTGTAGAAAAATGTATGCGTTTCATGTTGACAATGATAATCCTTATCAATTAAAGTAGAATAGTAGTTAATGATTATCATTATCAATTAGAGGTGAAGGAATGAAAAAGTCTATTACGCTATTTACAGCGATTTTATCTATTTTTTTCTTGTTAATAGGTTGCAGTGCCAAAGGGGACGAAAAAGCGTCTGCAACCAAAACAGAAAAAGGAAAAGAAAAAATCGAAATTACCGACCTGTCAGGGAGAAAGGTAACATTCGATAAAGTACCAGAAAGTTTTGCAACATTAAGTATGGGAGACATGGATATTATTCATGCTTTAGGTGGAAAAGTAGTAGGTCGTCCGGATACGAAATTAACTCTTCCAGAGGAGTTAAAGAAAGCAAAAGTAATCGGGAATGCACATCAACCGAACTTTGAGCAAATTGCTAGTTTAAAGCCCGATGTACTTGTTGCTAACAATGGATTCCAAAAGAATGTGCCAACGGTTGAAGGACAAGGAACGAAAGTAATCATTTCTTCTGCGAATTCTGTACAAGATATTCAAAAGAATATTGAATTATATGGAACAGTAATGAAGAAAGAAGATAAAGCAAAAGAACTTAATCAAAAAATCAATGATCAAATGAAGAAATATGAGAAAAAGAGCGATGTGAAAGCATTGCTAGTGTATGGCGCACCAGGTACTTATTTAGCGGCATTACCAACATCTTTATCAGGTGATGTTTTAGAAAAAACAGGCGGGAAAAATATTGCTTCTGATTTTCCAGAAACGAAAGAATATCCGCAATATGCACAGCTAAGTGTAGAACGTATTATTGAGGCGAATCCAGATGTCATTTATTTAATTACACACGGAGATCCAAAAAGTGTGAAAAAAGCATTCGAAGGCGAAATGATGAAAAATGAAGCGTGGAAAAATTTAGATGCAGTAAAACAAAACCGCGTAGTTATTTTGCCACCTGATTTATTTGGATCTAATCCTGGGACACAAGTTACAGAAGCAATGGACTTTATGTATAAAAGTATACAAGATGTAAGGAAATGATACGTATGGAAAGTAGTGAAGTAGTAAGAGAAAAGGAACATCCTTTTGCGAAAAAAAGATGGATAATAGCAGTTACTTTAGTTGTATTAACAATTCTAGGCCTCTTTTACGGTCTTTTCGCAGGAAGTTTATCCTTTTCTGTACGAGACATTTTAACAGGTATACAAGATGAAGGTTCGACAGTTCATCGAATTGTATGGGATCTTCGCATACCGAGAGTTCTCGTTGGGTTTATAGTAGGAAC
This sequence comes from Bacillus cereus group sp. BfR-BA-01524, assembly GCF_022662595.1. NCBI lineage: Bacteria > Bacillati > Bacillota > Bacilli > Caryophanales > Bacillaceae > Bacillus > Bacillus cereus group sp. BfR-BA-01524. The sequence goes on from NZ_JAKUDW010000108.1 coordinate 8,799, forward strand.
ATGTTTAGCTGCATCTGGTACACTGTTGCAAGGGGTTATGAGAAACCCTCTTGCAGATCCTGGTATTATTGGGGTTTCATCTGGGGCAGGTCTTGTAGCAATTGTCATCATGATTTTATTCCCACAGCATCTAGCTTTTTTACCACTAGGGGCGTTTTTAGGAGCTTTCATAACAGCAATGGTTATTTATGCTTTATCATGGCAAAAAGGGGCACCACCTTCAAGAATCGTCTTAGTAGGAGTGTCAATCAATGCATTAATTGGTGCAGCAACGTCAGCTTTAATGTTATTACATAGTGACAAAGTACAATCCGTGTTACCGTGGCTAGCGGGCGGCATTGGTGGTGTAAGTTGGGCACATTTAAACATGATTATTTATTATGCAATATTCGCCATTATATTAGCTTTCTTTGGTATTAAGCATATTCGAGTGTTAATGCTTGGAGATGAAATGGCAAAACTATTAGGACATAATGTGGAAAAAAGTCGGTTTTATTTAATCGTAGTAAGTACATTATTAGCTGGAATTGCAGTAAGTGTGTCTGGTCTTATTGGATTTGTCGGTCTTGTCGTACCACATATGCTACGTTTATTAGTTGGAAATGATTATAGATATTTGCTACCTTTATCATGCCTTGGCGGCGGGGTATTACTTGTTTTTGCGGATGCAATAGCTCGAAGTTGGTTTGACCCAATCGAATTGCCTGTTGGTATTTTACTGTCCTTCTTAGGTGGTCCTTTCTTCTTATATTTAATTCATAGAGGAGGAAAACAACGTGATTTCCGTTAACAAAGTGTTTTATGCACACTCTGAAAGATTTCAAATGCAAAATATGAATGTACATATTAAGGCTGGAGAAATCGTTAGTTTAATTGGTCCGAATGGATCGGGAAAATCTACTTTGCTTCGTTTAATAGCAAGGCTACTGAAACAAAGCGAAGGGGACATCATTTTAGATGGGAAAAATATTCATATGATGAAGAGTGCTGATGTAGCGAAGCAATTAGCGATGTTACCACAAATGCATGATCATCAATTAGATTTGACAGTGAAAGAACTAATTGAGTTCGGAAGAGGTCCACATAAATCATGGAGTAGCCGCTTAAATAAAGAAGATGAAGAAATTGTTGATTGGGCATTGTCTGTTACAAATCTTGAAGGGTATGAATATCGTCTTTTACATTCTTTATCAGGAGGGGAACGGCAACGTGCTTGGATTGCGATGACGCTAGCGCAACGTACAAATGTCTTATTATTGGATGAACCAACAACCTTTTTAGATATCGTTCACCAGTTGGAAGTAATGGAACTTGTGAAACGATTAAATGAGGAGTTTGGAATGACGATTATAATGGTTTTACATGACATTAACCAAGCTGCTCAATATAGCGATCGTTTACTTGTATTAAAGCGAGGAAAGATTCAGTATGATGGTATACCAGAAGAAGTACTATGCCATGAAATGTTTCAACATGTATTTGGCATAGATGTAGATATTTTTCAAGGAAATGACAAGCCGTTTTTTACACCGAAACGAATTTCTAAAAGGGGAGAAGAGCGATGCAAACAGAAGAGCGTATTACCACTGAATTAGTAAGAGAATTTGTTATGGCAGCTCACGGGGATTTAGAGAAAGTACAAGAGCTATTGGCTGAATCGCCAAGCTTACTTCACGCCTCTTATAATTGGGGTGGATCAGATTGGGAAAGTGCGTTAGGGGCATCGGCACATGTAGGTCGTAAAGATATTGCTCTTTATTTACTAGAAAAGGGTGCTCGGATGGATATTTTTGCAGCAGCTATGCTTGGTGAATTAGAAATTGTACAAGCTATTTTAGTAGCTCAACCAGAAGCATTGCATGCATCTGGTCCTCATGGTATTTCTCTTCTTCAGCATGCACGAATGGGTGGAGAGAAATCTAAGCGTGTATATGATTATTTAGCAATACTATCTTAATGAATGAAGTTCTTATGTGCGGTAAACTTTTCACTTGAAACAATTGGAAAGTTTACCGCCCGTTAGAACGGGATAAGTATCTAGTATATTTGAAAATCCTACACCCCCCTCAATTGTAGTTTTCTTTATGCTAGTTATGATATGGATGCGGTAGACAATATTTGTCTACTGCTTTTTTTAGGTTTATAAGAATGAAAATTCCATGTTTTTATGTTGGTTCATTTATCCCGCTATTTTCCAGGCAGTAAGACACCCGCCTAAAAATTCAGCTAAAGTAAAGAAGTTAGACGGGAGATCCACTGCCCGTAAATGCCCGATTGGTGAAGGCTAATAATCAGTGGGGATGAACAAAATTCCCCACTAATTAAAGTTTCACTTTATAATAGATAGTAACATTTCGTATACATACAAAACATGATCGTGAAATTAAGAACAAATTAGTGGAAAGGAGTGCCAGCATGTTTCATACAGAACGTTTACAAATTCGCAAATATACAATGGATGATTTACAGTTCTACGCTTCACTATGGGGGAACGAGAAGGTAATGCGCTATATTGGAAATGGGACGTTAAAAACATATATACAGTGTAAAAAAAGTCTGGAGGAATGGGTGATTCCTAGCTATAAAAACGGTCTCGGTTTATTTGTATTGATTGAAAAGGAAACGGGAACAAGAATTGGTCATGCAGGGCTGATACAGCAGAAGATAGATGGAAAAGAGGAAATTGAAATTGGTTATTGGTTACTTCCTCAGTATTGGGGAAAAGGGTATGCAAAAGAAGCGGCGGCAGCATTTCGTGACTATGGTTTCCAAGCATTACGAATGAATAAATTAATTTCTCTTATTAATCCGAATCATCCGGCCTCAATATTTGTTGCTAGAAAAACAGGGCTCAGCTATGAGAAAACAACGTCATTTCATGGAATCGATGTTCTAGTTTATTCTATTAAGCGTGTTGGATGAAAAAATTACTTTTTTAAAGGTAAATTACATTTTTTGAAGAATGGTATATGAAAATAAAGGGAGGGGTTACATGTACATTTATCATAATGGACTTATTATTCGTGAGGGAACGAGTAGTGTACCAGCATATGCAATTAAAGCTTTGTTTGAAGATGCCGGTTGGAGTAATGATAATATCCCTTCGTGGCAAATTGAAAAATTTACGATAGCATTCGAAAATTCAACATGGGCTTTCACAATTTGGGATGAGGAAGAGATGATTGCGATGATTAGAGTCATTTCTGATGGAATTATGATCGCGAACATAGTAAATTTAGTTGTGAAGTGTGAATATAGAGGGAAGGGATTAGGTAAGAAGCTTGTAGCTCTTTGCTTGCAAAAACTTCCCCACGGTGATTGGTTTGCACATACATCAGCGAACAATTTTGATTTTTATAGAAGCTGTGGATTTGAAGTTAGAGAGCTATCGAGAAATGGAACATGTGCGTATTATGGATATCAAGTCGCGAAAAGAGATGGTCACCGATAAATGAAGGAAAAGAAAAAGTATAGCGAGGTAATTTTGAGACTTTTGATAATAGAGAATGGATTGAGGCTCTTTTTATGATAAAATAAAAGAAAATTCTGTTTATTATTAAGGGGATAAAAATGAGTATAAAAGTTGGGGATGTATTTAAATATGAAAGAAGATTTACTGAGGAAGAAGTTTTTGAATTTGCAAATATTACCGGTGATAAAGGTAGACACCATGTGGAATACGATGAAAACGGAAGATTAATGGTTCATGGTTTATTGACTGCTAGCATTGGGACGAAAGTGGGAGAAGAGTTACATTACATAGCAAGAGAATTAGTAAGTGAGTTTATTAGACCAGTTTTCACAGGAGATACGATCACTTGTGAACTAACGTTAACAAATGTTGAGCAAATGGAAGGTTATAAAAAAGTTTCAATCGAGTCAGTTTATCGCAATCAGGATGAAAAGACAGTACTAGTTGGGACAAGTTATGGAATTATAAGGGGATAAAAAAGAAGCCTGTTTAACAGGCTTCTTTTTTATTATTTAGTAAACACGTTTTCGGTTTTCCGCATAACTAGAGATGAGTAATAATGCAGTTTCTTCTCCTATATTACGAACAATATGAGGAACGCATGCATTCCATGAGAAAGAATCACCTTCTTCTACAATTGCAATATCTTCACCGTGCTGAACTTCTAGTTTTCCGCGTAATACAAGGTGACATTCTTCCCCTTCATGGGCATTTGGTGAGTTTTCTTTCGGGAATCCAGTAGGGATTTCTACTAAAGATAGGCGAAGCCCCCCTTGCTCCGCAACATGTTCAATTCTTTGCTCATCTTTGCCGTATACACTGTATTTCCGTTCTTCTTTTTTGACAATTTTTAATCGATCTTTTTGCTCTAACAATAAATAGGGAAGGGGAACGTTTAAAAAATTGGAGATCGTTTCTAAAGTTGAGATAGATGGTGATGTTTTATTATTTTCAACCTGACTCATAAATCCTTTAGAAAGACCTGTTCCCTCGCAAATTTGTGCGATTGTTATGCCTCTACGTTGACGAATTTCACGTATTGCAGAACCAATATTCATAAAATCAAGCTCCTTTTTGTAAACAACTATTTGTATCATAGCAAAAAAAATATATTTTTTCCCAGTGAAAATGAATTGACGAATAAAAAAAATTAGTGTATGTTTTGTAATGTAAATAAAAGTTTTGTATAAGAAAACTATAAAGGAGAGAATGAAATGAATCAACATATTGGTAACTTAATTATTCGTATCGTGTTAGGGGTAACATTCTTCATGCACGGTTTAACAAAATTCCAATCAGGAATTGACAATATTGCAGGGTGGTTTACAAGCATTGGTTTACCAGGAGGACTTGCATACGGTGTAGCAACGTTTGAATTAGTTGGAGGCCTATTATTAATTCTAGGTTTAGGGGTAAGATATATTGGATTATTATTTGCACTTGTTATGGTTGGAGCAATTGTAAAAGTGAAATGGTCAGCTGGCTTATTGGGAGATGGAAAAAATCCTGGTTTCGAATTAGAACTTGCATTATTAGCAATGGGTGCATACTTATTTGTTGCAAAGGCTGATGGTTTTGTAGATAATTTTTTAAAAGAAAAAATGTCAAAGAAGAACTAATTTAAATGGGGGGCTAACAAGATGAGTTTTCAACTTCATCCCGATACAACACTTGATGTTGTTCATTTATACGTATCTAATGTAAAGAAATCACTAGAGTTTTATACGGAAGTACTAAGTATGAAGGTGCTAAAAGAAGAAGCAGCAGTCGTTACATTTGGGAATGAAAATGATGAACCACTTCTTATCATTGAAGAAAAGAAAGAAGCTTTTCCGAAGCAAAGAGGAAGAACAGGGTTATATCATTACGCAATTTTATTACCAAGTAGACAGGATTTAGCGAATGTTCTTCGTCATCTTGTAGAGATGGTATATCCACTACATGGTGGAGCCGATCATTACTTTAGTGAAGCTCTTTATTTAGCTGATCCAGATGGAAACGGGATTGAAATTTATCATGATCGACAAAAAGAAGTTTGGCGTGATGAGAATGGAGAACTACCATTTGTTAGTAACCCGTTAGCTGGTGAAGAATTATTACAGCAAGGAAGTACATGGAATGGCTTTCCAGCTGGTACTGTGATGGGGCATATTCATTTCCATGTAGCTGATTTAGAGGAAGCTAAACGTTTCTATGTTGATGGTCTTGGTTTTGAAGTAACGATCCCAGCTCGTAATGGAGCGTTGTTCGTATCTGCAGGTGGTTATCATCACCATATCGGTTTAAATACATGGCAAGGTGAAGGGGTACCACCGCAAATGCCAGGTTCTGTTGGTTTAAAATATTTCACAGTTGTACTAGCGAATGAAAAACAAAAAGAGCAAGTATGTGAAAGCTTAAAAAATATTGGCAAGATTGCTACGTACAAAGATGGAATATTACAAGTCGAGGATCCATTTGGACATTGTATCCATTTCAAAATAAAAGGAGAAGCCTAAAAAGGCTTCTCTTTTTTATTTTCTTATAATTGCTTTTTCGTTTTGTAAAAATAGTTCATCAAATTGCTTTGCAAGCTCAAAATCTAGTTTCGTTAAACCTTTTGCATTCCAAGATGACAAAGTAATAATAACTGCTTTATACTGGATAAGGATAAATGGATGGTGATTATGTTCTTCTGATAGTTTGGCGGCTACAGAGACAAATTCGACTCCTTTTAAGTAGTCGGAAAACATATATTTTCGTTCAATCCATTTCTCATCTTTTACCATCCATTTATCTACCTTCAATAATTCCTCGTGAACTTCTTCTTCAGTTAATCGTAGCATCATTTTTCACATCCTTTACTGGAAGTAACGCAAGACCATTGTTAATAAGGCGTGTTACAGCTTCGTCAGTTGTGAAAGTAGAAAGTTGATGTAGTAATGCTGCCGATGTTTCATGCCCTTTGTTATGCTCTAAAAGTAACTCTAATACTTCAAGGCGCAGCAACCATTCTTTCGCATAAAATTTATTTAATACTTCTTGAATTGCTACTAATTGATCGATATGCGCGTCGTGTAAAATCCCCTCATTTCGAATATCTCGAACTGTTTGATACATACGTTCAAGTTCATTCAGTACAAGTGGAGCAGGAATTTCTTGAACTTCTTCATCCATTGGGAAAAATGCTGCGGCATCTGCGGCACCTGGGAATACTGAAGTGATTTGTGAGCCAACAGCCATATCAAATGCGCCCCATGAAGCATCAAATAAAACGCGGGCGTTATAAGTAACTGTGCAATCGATAAAGGAAATAAGAGCAATTTTCTTATCGTTTTTTACAATATCTGTTACTGTTCCTTTTACATGAATACCACTTGCAAAAGTAAGCGCAGCGATATTTCCAATTGTAATTCCTAATGATTGTAGTTGTTCGTCTGTACAATTTTCTAATGTAATATTTTCAGTGAGTAATCCAATCGGTGTTCCAAATCCGTCACTGTGTACAGAAGTAGAATGATTCGCTAGCTGTTTATTATGAAGCGCTAATGCCGTTGGCGAATTTGTGCGCATGTAAATTAATTCACCTGTATCGTTTTCAATTGTCTCGCTAAATGTACCTGTAATTTGTAATCCACTATTTAGCTCAGCAGTTGCATAGTTCTCAGAGCGAATTGCTTTTTCTAAACCTTCTTTTCCACCTGTTTTAAAGGCCATTGTTTTAGAAAATGTTTCAAGCGCATCTGTTAATTCTTCAAAGGATTCACAAACAAATAGTTGTGGTTGCATTTTTGTTACGTCATAAGTTGTCCCTGTACATGCTTCGATAGAAAATGGAACCTTTTCTACAGCGTCTGTTAAGCAATGTTTGCTTTCGCCAACAGAAGAAAGGAGACCAGCACCATATATCTTTGGATCATCTATATTTCCGATCAATCCATATTCTACTGTCCACCAGAAAAGACGTGAAATTTGTTCAGCTTCTGATAAACCAGAAACTAAGTTTTGTTTTTCAATTACAGCATTTTCAGCAGCCTTAACTTCATCAGGAGTAGAAGTAGGGCTTTCTTTTACTATCGTTAATGTACGAACAGCTTCAAATGCATCATGTTCTTCTTTTGTAGAGAAAGCTTTTGCACCAATTTGCCCAAAACGTTTCACATATTTTGCATATGTAGAATCAAGTAAAATCGGTGCGTGTCCTGCGGCTTCGTGTACGATATCTGGAGCTGGTGTGTACTCGATATTTTCTACTTTCCGAATATCTGTTGCAATCGGTAGTAATCCATGTCCTTGAAAATCGAAGAATGCTACGCCGGGAATAAGTCCGTCAATCGTTACAGCACCCCAGCCACTTGGAGCCAAACACTCATTCATTTCTTCTACTTTTGGAATTGCATCTATATTAATACCAGATGATTGTAGTCCGTTCACATAGGCTGGATGAGCAACGTCTTTTAAGAAACTATGATTTTGTCTCATAATATAACGCCACACAGCGTGATTCACCGGTGTGTATTGATCATAATGTTGTGTGGATACGAATGGTTTTAAATGCGATGGAATTTCTGTTTTCTTTGTCATTAAGACATCCTCCTTTTTTTCAATAAAATTGAATATCGATTTCGTATAGCTTGTATCACCTCCTTTCATTTTTTTGTAAGCGCTTATAAAATTTTATCATAAGATTCGGAATTATTTAACATCTGTTTCTGTGAGAAATAGAAAAAGCCCCTATCGGAAAATCCGATAGGGGCGAAAGAATCGCGGTACCACCCTATTTGTAAGTGAAAATATACTTACATCTCAATTAATGATAACGGAAAAATTCCGTCTTTTCCTTCATGCATAAAAGCACTACGAAAAAGAAGCTCCAGAATTGTAATTCATACTTATATATGTGCTAATTTCCACCGACCATTAGCTCTCTGTAACAGGGATATAAGATACTACTGCGATTCTTTCAACGCGTATATATGAAATTGTATAAGGGGATGGACGCAAAAAAGTCCCTATCGGAAAATCCGATAGGGACGATAAAAATCGCGGTACCACCCTATTTGTAAACAAGTAATTGTTTACCACTCACTTTACGATAACGGAAAGATCCGTCTTTCTCTTCATGCATAAAAAGCATTACGGGAAAGAAGCT
>NZ_JAKUDW010000109.1:0-17077 GCF_022662595.1 Bacillus cereus group sp. BfR-BA-01524
TCTGTTGATTACCCTGACTTTGCGTTTCCGGCAGCTGAAATGGTAGCGAATGGTGAAGTAGATCGTGGTATTTTAGTTTGTGGGACAGGCATTGGTATGTCAATCGCAGCAAACAAAGTAAATGGTATCCGTTGTGCGTTAGTTCATGATACTTTCAGCGCGAAAGCAACAAGAGAGCATAATGACACTAACATGCTAGCAATGGGCGAGCGTGTAATTGGTGCTAGTCTAGCACGTGATATCGCGAAAATCTGGTTAACAACTGACTATGAAGGTGGTCGTCACGAAAACCGTGTAGGAAAAATTAAAACATACGAAACAAAGTAATAGATTCTAACTATCAGTAGTGTGAAATATAATTTGGTGAACCAACCTGTGAAAGGAAGAGGCGTAATGACAGAAATCGTAAAGGTAAGAGAACAGCTACAAATGTCGCTTTCTGATTTCCAAGAACAAGCTTTATTACAAAGCGGTCAAATTTTTGTAGTGGGTTGTAGCACGAGCGAAGTGCTAGGCGAAAGAATTGGAACATCAGGAACGATGGAAGTAGCAGAGGCGATTTTTTCTGAGTTAAAACAATTTCAAGAGCAAACAGGTATTGAATTAGCGTTTCAATGTTGTGAGCATTTAAACCGTGCTTTAGTGGTTGAGAGAGAAGTAGCGATAAAATATCAATTTGAAATTGTAACAGTTACGCCTGTTAGATCAGCAGGTGGTGCATTAGGGACATATGCGTATCACAATTTGAAAGATCCGGTAGTAGTTGAGTTTATTAAAGCAGATGCAGGAATGGATATTGGTGATACATTTATTGGTATGCATTTAAAACATGTAGCTGTTCCGGTTCGTACAAGTGTGAAGGCAATTGGAAGTGCACATGTAACAATGGCCAAAACACGTGGAAAACTCATTGGTGGAGCACGTGCTGTTTACGCGGTGGCGGAAGAGACTACCACTTGCCGTTAAATATGAGAAATTAGGAAGTCATATAGTAGCTGTTTATCATAAGATAAAAGGTATGTTGTCTGACTTTATAGTATAAGAAAGAAAAGACCGATTTTCGGTCTTTTTTTTCTTTTATGATATAGAAAGTCATGTTAGAATGTAGTTGAAAACATGAAGGTTCGAAAGAATTACAACCTGAATTTTCGTTTTTTCTGAATAAATAAGAAAAAACTGTTGGGAATTGATGTAATTCGTTCAGAAAAGGGGGATTTTGGTGGATCATTTAAAACGTCAAGATGAGAAGGTATTTGCTGCAATTGAGGCAGAACTAGGAAGACAGCGTTCAAAGATTGAGTTAATTGCTTCGGAAAACTTCGTAAGTGAAGCAGTAATGGAGGCGCAAGGTTCTGTTTTAACGAATAAGTATGCTGAAGGATATCCTGGAAAACGTTACTATGGTGGCTGTGAACACGTAGACGTGGTAGAAGATATCGCACGTGATCGCGCGAAAGAAATTTTTGGTGCAGAGCATGTAAATGTTCAACCGCATTCTGGTGCACAAGCGAACATGGCAGTATACTTCACGATTTTAGAGCAAGGCGATACAGTACTTGGTATGAATTTATCTCATGGTGGTCACTTAACACACGGAAGCCCTGTTAACTTCAGTGGAGTACAATATAATTTCGTAGAATATGGCGTGGATGCTGACTCTCACCGTATTAATTACGATGATGTATTAGCAAAAGCGAAAGAACATAAACCAAAATTAATCGTTGCAGGTGCAAGTGCATATCCTCGTGTTATCGATTTCAAACGATTCCGTGAGATTGCAGATGAAGTGGGTGCATACTTTATGGTTGATATGGCACATATCGCTGGTTTAGTAGCTGCTGGTTTACATCCAAACCCAGTACCACATGCACATTTCGTTACAACGACAACACATAAAACATTACGTGGTCCACGTGGTGGTATGATTTTATGTGAAGAGCAATTTGCAAAACAAATTGATAAATCAATCTTCCCTGGTATTCAAGGTGGTCCACTTATGCATGTAATCGCTGCAAAAGCTGTTGCATTTGGTGAGACACTACAAGATGATTTTAAAACATATGCACAAAATATCATTAATAATGCGAACCGCTTAGCTGAAGGTCTTCAAAAAGAAGGACTTACACTTGTTTCTGGTGGAACAGACAATCATTTAATCCTGATTGATGTTCGTAACTTAGAAATCACAGGTAAAGTAGCAGAGCACGTATTAGATGAAGTTGGTATTACAGTGAACAAAAATACAATTCCATTTGAAACAGCAAGCCCATTTGTAACAAGTGGTGTACGTATCGGTACAGCAGCTGTTACATCTCGTGGTTTCGGTTTAGAAGAAATGGATGAAATTGCGTCACTTATTGCTTATACATTAAAAAATCATGAAAATGAAGCTGCATTAGAAGAAGTACGTAAGCGTGTAGAAGCGTTAACTAGCAAATTCCCAATGTATCCAAATCTATAATAAATTGAAGAAGACTGCTGAGACTTAATTGTTTTGGCGGTCTTTTTTTTGTGGACATATATTATTTTTAAAGTATGTATACAAATGATGAATAAATTTTGGCGATATAATGAAGGATACAGCTCCCATAATTGGTAAAGATACTAGATAGATTCATCGTAAAATCATGGTTTTGCCAAATTTGCCCTTGAATATTAGTAGCGTTTTCTTTACAATCGTAAATAGTGTAAAAAAGCGTGCAAACGCATGAATATCATCTAAAGGAGAGATTCACATGGGAAAACTGTATGTATTTGATCACCCGTTAATTCAACATAAGATTACATATATTCGCGATAAGAATACAGGTACGAAAGATTTTCGTGAATTAGTGGACGAAGTAGCAAGCTTAATGGCTTTCGAAATTACTCGCGACCTTCCGCTTAAGGACATTGAAATTGAAACGCCTGTAAGCAAAGCGACAACAAAAGTGATCGCTGGTAAAAAACTTGGTTTAATTCCGATTTTACGTGCAGGTTTAGGAATGGTTGATGGAATTCTGAAATTAATTCCAGCAGCAAAAGTAGGACACGTTGGTTTATACCGTGACCCTAAAACATTGCAACCGGTAGAATACTATGTGAAACTTCCAACGGATGTAGAAGAGCGTGACTTTATCGTACTAGATCCGATGTTAGCAACAGGTGGTTCTGCGGCTGAAGCAATTAACTCTCTGAAAAAGCGCGGTGCGAAACAAATTAAATTAATGTGTATCGTTGCAGCTCCAGAAGGGGTAAAAGTAGTACAAGAAGAACATCCTGATGTTGATATTTATGTAGCAGCATTAGATGAAAAATTAAATGACCACGGATATGTAGTACCAGGTCTTGGTGATGCTGGTGACCGTTTATTCGGAACGAAGTAAGACAACTGACGAGCAGGGGGATTCCTCTGCTCGTTTTTTTTTTTGACTGTAAGCAAGTAGGGGAGGGGGGAGGATAAATATACATCGTATATACAACATAAGTTGCATACACATCACATATAATATAGAAGTCTTACGTCTGAGGAACACTATATTATGGAAGAAAAGCGTTATATCTCGAAAATATAATAGTGACAAACTTGTGAACATTTCCTTCTATTATAAAGAGAAAACTGTTAGAAATTGCATATATGTAACCAGTATTTAGAAGGGGAACGTTTTCATTTTTGGGAGGAAATGCCTAATACTCAAATTTTTAGATTTTTTACGATTTCTCGTTGACACTGTTAATACCCTATTGTATGCTAACAACGGGGATAGATGGTAGGGCTTTCAGTGACAAAATTACATCTATTCCGTGACGAAAATGTAAACTTTTTGTTTTGTATAGGATTTATGCAAAAAAATGAGTTATTATTAACACATCGTGAATGAGGGTTACATATTGGAGGGATGAATCCTTGCAAAAAAACGATCGCAGCCATATAAAAGCATATGCTTTAATGTCAGGAATTCTTGCTCAGTTAGTCGGTTCTATACTTGTTGGAATCTTTGGTGGGCAGTGGATTGATAATAAGGTTGGAACGTTTCCATTGTTTCTTATTATAGGGTTATTACTCGGGTTAGGAACAGGGGTATACGCAATGATTCGACTCATTCGACATTACTATTCGGGAGAGCAATGATGATAGACGTACATGGACTTGTCCAAAGACAAAAGAAATATATGTACTACTTGCTTGCGCTTCTAGTGCTAGGATGGGGATTTACCTCTTACAAGGATGTATTTCTTGGGCTGATTATCGGAACGATTTTCAGTTTTCTTAGTTTGCGCATCATTGCACGTAGAACAGACAAGCTGTTAGATCGCGTAACAAATGGAGAAAACGTGAAGTTTAAGGCGACAGCTGTAAGTACATATTCAAGATTCGCCACGATTGGGTTATTAATTTTATTTGCAGCCAAATATCAAGAGTTAATTGCGATGTGGGGCTTAGGTGTAGGATTGCTGACAGGATACCTTGTCATGATCATAGATTTTCTTTATTTAGAGTATAAGAGCAGGGAAGAGAGGTGAATTACTAGTGGAACACGGTAAATTAGTTGAATTTCTAGGTTTAACGTTCGATTTGTCATCAGTTATGATGGTTACTGTAGCAGCAGTTATTGTTTTCTTAATCGCTGTTATCGGAACTCGCAGCTTAGCTCTTCGCCCAACCGGGATGCAAAACTTCATGGAATGGGTGTTTGACTTCGTGAAAGGGATTATCAATAGTACGATGGACTGGAAAACAGGTGGACGTTTCTTAACGCTTGGCGTTACGCTTATCATGTTTATCATCGTATCGAACTTCCTTGGTTTACCATTCATGTATTCAGCAACTGAAGCTGGCGAACATATTGCATGGTGGAGGTCACCAACGTCTGATCCAGCAGTTACATTAACATTAGCCGTGATGGTAGTTACCCTCACCCATTATTATGGAATTAAGATGAAGGGTACGAAAGAGTATGTTAAAGGTTATTTCCAACCTATGAAATTCTTATTCCCATTAAAGGTTATTGAGGAGTTTGCTAACACATTAACGTTAGGTCTTCGTTTATTCGGTAACATTTATGCAGGTGAGATCTTATTAGGATTACTTGCTAAGTTAGGCGGGGCATCATTCCTTGGAGCATTAGGTGCGCTTGTACCAATGTTAGCATGGATGGGATTCAGTGTATTCGTTGGATCAATCCAAGCATTTATTTTCGTTATGTTAACGATGGTTTATATGGCTCATAAAGTAAGTCATGACCATTAATATAATTTAAGTAAGAAAAAATTTATTTTTTTATAATACAAAGGAGGACAAATTAAATGAGTTTAGGTGTAATCGCAGCTGCAATTGCAATTGGTTTATCAGCATTAGGTGCAGGTATTGGTAACGGTCTTATCGTATCACGTACAATCGAAGGTGTTGCTCGTCAACCAGAATTAAAAGGCGCACTTCAAACAATTATGTTCATCGGGGTTGCTTTAGTTGAGGCACTTCCAATCATCGGTGTAGTTATTGCATTCATCGTAATGAACAAATAAGGGAGACTCCCCTTACATAGATGGCGAAGAGTGTTTTTCCGAACTTTCTTCGCCATTGCTTTATGAACGAAACGTATGTCTTTTTTTTTCATATGATCAATTTAGATATTTTGAAGGGAGTGAATCCTTGTGCCAACTTTATTATTAGGAGCTGCCATTCCATTTGGAACGATTGCTTATACATTGTTCATTTTCTTAATTCTATTAGTAATGCTACGCAAATTTGCGTGGGGTCCTTTAATGGGAATTATGAAAGAACGTGAAGAGCATGTTACTAATGAAATCGACGCTGCAGAAAGAAGTAACGCTGAAGCGAAGAAGTTAGTAGAAGAACAACGTGAAATGTTAAAACAATCACGTGTTGAAGCACAAGAGTTAATCGAAAGAGCGAAAAAACAAGCTGTAGATCAAAAGGATGTTATTGTTGCTGCTGCGAAAGAAGAAGCAGAATCAATTAAAGCATCTGCTGTACAAGAAATTCAACGCGAAAAAGAGCAAGCGATTGCTGCTTTACAAGAACAAGTCGCTTCTTTATCTGTTCAAATTGCTTCTAAAGTAATTGAAAAAGAATTAAAAGAAGAAGATCAAGTTAAGTTAATTCGCGATTATATTAAAGAAGTAGGAGAAGCGCGATGAGCAATGGGATTGTAGCAAAACGTTATGCTGTCGCTCTTTTTAAAATTGCAAAAGAAAAACACGTATTAGAAATGTTTGAAGAAGAATTACGCCTTGTACAAAACGTTTATGTAAAGAACGGAGAACTACATAGCTTTTTAACGCAACCAAACATTTCAAAAGAGCAGAAGAAAACGTTTCTTGCAAACGTATTCGGATCTGTTTCTGAATCAATTTTAAATACGTTATATATTTTAATTGATAACAAGCGTATTGATATCTTACCTGAAATTGCAGATGAATATGTTGTTCTTGCTAATGAAGAACGTAACGTAGCGGATGCAACTGTATATTCTATTCGTCTTCTATCTGAAGAAGAGAAGCTTAACATTGCAGAAGCATTTGCAAAGAGAACGGGAAAAGATGCAATTCGCGTGAAAAATGTTGTAGATGAAGATTTACTAGGCGGAATTAAAGTACGCATTGGAAATCGCATTTATGATGGAAGTTTACAAGGAAAATTAGCACGTATTCAGCGTGAATTAATGAAGAATAGATAGGGGTGAAGCACATGAGCATCAGAGCTGAAGAAATTAGCGCACTGATAAAGCAACAAATCGAGAACTATCAGTCTGAAATCGAAGTTAGTGATGTTGGTACAGTTATCCAAGTTGGTGACGGTATTGCGCGTGCTCATGGTCTTGATAACGTTATGGCTGGTGAGCTTGTAGAGTTCTCTAACGGCGTTATGGGACTAGCACAAAACTTAGAGGAAAACAACGTAGGTATTATCATTTTAGGACCTTACACAGAAATCCGTGAAGGTGACGAAGTTCGTCGTACTGGTCGCATCATGCAAGTACCAGTAGGAAAAGAACTAATTGGTCGTGTTGTAAACCCATTAGGTCAACCAGTTGATGGTTTAGGCCCAATCAATACAACAAACACTCGTCCAATCGAAAGTCCAGCACCAGGTGTAATGGATCGTAAATCTGTTCATGAGCCACTTCAAACAGGTATTAAAGCGATCGACGCTCTTGTACCAATTGGCCGTGGTCAACGTGAGTTAATCATCGGTGACCGTCAAACTGGTAAAACAGCAGTTGCACTTGATACAATCATTAACCAAAAAGATGAAGATATGATTTGTATCTATGTAGCTATCGGACAAAAAGAATCAACTGTACGTAACGTAGTAGAAACACTACGTAAGCACGGTGCATTAGAGTACACAATCGTTGTAACTGCATCTGCTTCTCAACCAGCTCCATTATTATACTTAGCTCCTTATGCTGGTGTAACAATGGGTGAAGAGTTCATGTACAATGGTAAACACGTATTAGTAGTATATGATGACTTATCAAAACAAGCAGCGGCTTACCGTGAGCTGTCATTACTATTACGTCGTCCTCCAGGTCGTGAAGCTTATCCAGGGGATGTATTCTACTTACATTCTCGCTTATTAGAGCGTGCAGCAAAATTAAGTGATGCAAGAGGCGGCGGTTCTTTAACTGCACTACCTTTCATCGAAACACAAGCAGGGGACGTATCAGCATACATCCCAACAAACGTAATTTCTATTACGGATGGACAAATCTTCTTACAATCTGACCTATTCTTCTCTGGCGTACGTCCAGCGATCGATGCGGGTACTTCTGTATCTCGTGTAGGTGGATCTGCTCAGATTAAAGCAATGAGTAAAGTATCAGGTACACTTCGTCTTGACCTTGCATCTTACCGTGAGTTAGAAGCGTTCGCGCAGTTCGGTTCTGACCTTGATAAAGCAACTCAAGCGAAATTAAACCGTGGTGCTCGTACTGTTGAGGTATTAAAACAAGGATTACACAAACCGTTACGTGTAGAGAAACAAGTTATCATTCTTTACGCTTTAACACGTGGATTCCTAGATGATATCCCAGTAGTAGATATCACTCGTTTTGAAGAAGAATTCCATGCTTGGTTAGATTCTAATGCGACTGACTTATTAGAAGAAATCCGCACAACTAAGAAACTTGCGGATGACGACAAATTTGCAGCAGCAATTAACGGATTTAAAAAAGTATTCGTAGCTTCTGAATAATAATAAAAGTGAAGCCGACTGTTTAGCCTCATCGGCTAAGAGGCAGAACTAGATTAATAAAAGCGGAAGCGGCTCGTACAAGCCGCCGACGCTAGATAATATATAAGGCATCTCAGACTCTGAGATTGCTGACGGTTATGTAAAGGAAAAGAGTAGGTGCACCTATTCTTTTCCTTCAATCATGAGCAAGAATATCTTGCAACGTAGATTAGGAAGAGGATTCTTACTAATCGTGCCAACTTCCGGAAAAAAGGTGGTGAAAACCTGTGGCATCTTTACGCGATATAAAAGCGAAGATTACCTCGACAAAGAAAACGAGTCAAATTACGAAGGCGATGGAGATGGTATCTGCATCTAAGTTAAACCGTGCAGAGCAAAATGCTAAATCTTTCGTTCCGTATATGGAAAAGATTCAAGAAGTAGTAGCGAGCATTGCGCAAGGAAGTAAAGGAATTAATCATCCAATGCTAAATGCGCGTCCTGTAAAGCGTACAGGATACATCGTTATTACATCTGATCGCGGACTAGCAGGTGGTTATAACAGTAACGTATTACGTACAGTAAGTAACGTAATTCGTGAACGTCATAATATGGATTCAAATCAATATTCAATTATTGTACTTGGACGACTAGGACGTGATTATTTAAAACGTCGCGGCTTTAACATCATTGATGAAGTAGTTGGATTATCTGACCACCCATCATTTACTGACATTAAAGATCTTGCTTCTCGAGCAATTGCGATGTTCGCAGATGGTGCTTATGATGAGCTGTATATTTACTACAACCATTACGTAAGTAAAATTTCACAAGAAGTAACGGAAAATAAAATTTTACCGCTTACTGATGTGGCGTCTGACAAACCGACGACAGCTTATGAATTCGAACCTTCTGAAGAAGAAATTTTAAAAGTATTATTGCCACAATACGCAGAAAGCTTAGTGTACGGTGCATTACTAGATGGTAAAGCAAGTGAGCACGCAGCGCGTATGACAGCAATGAAGAGTGCTACAGACAACGCAATGGAAGTTATCGATTCACTTACACTTTCATTCAACCGTGCGCGTCAGGCAGCGATTACGCAAGAAATTACGGAAATCGTTGGTGGAGCAGCAGCGTTAGAATAGTATTAAAAAGCGGAAGCGGCTCTTTCAAAAGAGTCGCGTAAGCTAAACTAATAAAAAATTAAAAGCCGACTTCTCTTAGAAAGCTGGCTAATTAAAAGAAAGCTAGGAGGGAACCCGATGAATAAAGGGCGCGTTACGCAAATCATGGGTCCGGTTGTAGACGTTAAGTTTGATGGCGGAAAGCTACCAGAAATCTACAACGCCCTTACGGTAAAACAAAGCAACGAAAACGGAGCAAGCATTAACTTAACATTTGAAGTTGCACTTCATTTAGGTGATGATACAGTTCGTACAGTTGCGATGTCTTCCACAGATGGACTTGTTCGTGGCACAGAAGTAGAAGATACTGGTAAAGCAATCTCTGTACCAGTTGGTGATGCAACACTTGGTCGTGTATTCAACGTATTAGGTGATGCAATTGACTTAGATGGTGAACTTCCTGCGGATGTACACCGTGATCCAATTCACCGTCAAGCACCTGCATTCGAAGAATTATCTACTAAAGTAGAAATTCTTGAAACTGGTATTAAAGTAGTAGACTTACTTGCTCCTTACATTAAGGGTGGTAAGATCGGTCTATTCGGTGGTGCCGGCGTAGGTAAAACAGTATTAATTCAGGAATTAATTAACAACATCGCACAAGAGCACGGTGGTATCTCAGTATTCGCTGGTGTAGGTGAGCGTACTCGTGAGGGTAATGACTTATACCACGAAATGAGCGATTCGGGCGTAATCAAGAAAACTGCGATGGTATTCGGACAAATGAATGAGCCACCTGGAGCACGTCAACGTGTTGCATTAACAGGTTTAACAATGGCTGAGCATTTCCGTGATGAGCAAGGACAAGACGTACTTCTGTTCATCGATAACATCTTCCGTTTCACGCAAGCGGGTTCTGAAGTATCTGCCCTTCTTGGTCGTATGCCATCTGCGGTAGGTTACCAACCAACACTTGCAACAGAAATGGGTCAATTACAAGAGCGTATTACATCTACAAATAAAGGGTCTATCACGTCTATCCAAGCGGTATATGTACCAGCCGATGACTATACTGACCCAGCACCAGCTACAACGTTCGCTCACTTAGATGCAACAACAAACTTAGAGCGTCGTTTAACGCAAATGGGTATTTACCCAGCCGTAGATCCATTAGCATCTACATCTCGTGCACTTTCTCCAGAAATCGTAGGAGAAGAACATTATGAAGTAGCTCGTCAAGTACAGCAAACTTTACAACGTTATAAAGAGCTTCAAGATATCATCGCTATCTTAGGTATGGATGAGTTATCTGAAGAAGATAAGTTAGTTGTACATCGTGCTCGTCGTATTCAATTCTTCTTATCTCAAAACTTCCACGTAGCTGAGCAGTTTACAGGTCAAAAAGGTTCTTACGTACCTGTAAAAAATACAGTTAGTGGTTTCAAAGAAATTCTAGAAGGAAAATATGATGACCTTCCAGAAGATGCATTCCGCCTTGTTGGTAGCATTGAAGAAGTTATTGAAAACGCGAAGAAAATGATGGCGTAAGGCCTTAGGAGGGACGAAGTATGAAGACATTTCCAGTCAGTATTGTAACTCCTGATGGACCGGTTTACGAAAAAGAAGTAGAAATGGTAAGTGTAAAAGCAGAGAGTGGGGAAATGGGGATCTTACCAGGTCACATTCCAACTGTTGCACCATTAAAAATTAGTGCAGTTCGTCTGAAAAATGGTGGACACACTGATTATGTAGCAGTAAGCGGTGGCTTTATCGAAGTTCGTCCAGATAAAGTAACTGTATTATCATCATCTGCTGAAGAAGCAAACCATATCGATATCCATCGTGCAAATGAAGCGAAGCGTCGCGCTGAGCAACGTATGCAAGATAAACAAGCACATGTTGACTTTAAACGTGCAGAAATGGCCTTGCAACGTGCCGTGAACCGTTTAAACGTTTCTGATATGAAATAAAAAAATCTGTAAGGGCTCTTGCCCTTACAGATTTTTTTGTGTATTTTATGGATAATTTTACAAAACTGGTATAATTATATTGATGCTTGTATAAGTAGAAGTGTACAACAATTTATATTTCATGAAGGGGATGAATCAATGATTGGTGAAATGAAACGAGAAGCATTGTACTCTTTAAAGGGAAAATGGGGACTAGGTGTTGGATCAACGATTTTATATTTTATTTTAAGTTATGTCGTTTCGATGGCTGCAATGCTTATACTTTTAATTCCAGGAATTATTATATTTTTCTTAGTTGTTAGCTTAGCTGGGTCAGTTGAGGCGGAAACGATGTCAATTGGAGCAGCTATTACATTTGGGATTTTCTATTGCATAATGATTATTTTGAGTAATGCATCTTATGGTATTACCTCATACGGTTACACGAATGTGTTTCTACAAATTAGTAAACGAGAAGATGCTAAAGTAGATTACTTGTTTGAAGGATTCCGTGGTTTTAAAAGAATGATGAAAACAATGTGGGCAATGCTTGCGATTTTATTATATACAGGTACATGGATTCCGATGTTGTTAACAGGTTTATTCATATTCTTAGGTGAAGAAGGAAATCTGTCGTTTACAATTGCCTTCTTCGTACTATTAGCTATTTCAATTGTTGGTATGATTGTAATGTACTTTTCTTATGCACTGACGTACTATGTGATGATTGAAAATCCAGAATATAGTGTTTCGCAGGCGATGAAGGAAAGTAAGAATCTTATGAAGGGTCATAAGTTAGATTTGTTTCTTTTATGGCTGAGCTTCATAGGATGGGCTGTTTTAGCGCTTCTTACTTTTGGAATAGGATTTCTTTGGCTTAGTCCGTATATGAGTACAACGACAGCACACTTTTATCGCTACATTTCAAAAGGTGAATTTCAATAGGAACATGCTATACTAATAGAATTATTGTGTATAGGAGGCGAGGCTACGCATGATTAGTGATTTAAAAGGAGAAGCACTAGATTCATTAGAAGGGAAATGGGGATTAGCTGTTGGAGCTACACTGCTCATTTCAATTCTTATCACAGCTTTTGATTTTAGTGTTGATTGGGGATTTTCTTTAATTTTTGGTTGGCAAAAAACAAATGGTTCAATTTCAATGAATATTCTTACATTTTTTGTTACTGGACCGTTAACTTTAGGTGGATATTACCTTGGTTTAAATATCCTTCGTGAAAATCAAGCTAGTATCGGTAATGTATTCATTTGGTTTTCAGAGGGAAAGAGATTTCTAAAATCATTTTTATTATATTTATTAGTAAATCTTTATCTTTTCTTATGGACGTTATTGTTCATTATTCCAGGTATTATTAAATCATTTTCTTATGCGATGACATACTTTATTATAAACGATCATCCTGAGTATTCACTGAACCAAGCTATTACAGAAAGTCGTCGTATGATGGATGGACATAAGATGGAGTATTTCATTTTATGTTTAAGTTTTATCGGTTGGTTTATATTAAGTTGTATTACGTTAGGGATTGGATTCTTATGGTTAATTCCATATTTCTATACGACATCTGCAGCTTTTTACGAAGAGATCGCAGAAGAATATTATGAGAAAAATATTTAGCGCTATAAAACCCCCATTATGAATCATTTGTTCATACTGGGGGTTTTTTGTAGAAACTTTATAAATTGATTACTAGTAAGTGGTTTACTGAAATAGTAACCTTGCATATATTTACAGTTATGTTTTTGCAGAAACTTAAGTTGTTTTTCGGTTTCAATCCCTTCGGCAACGACTGAAAGATTTAAAGTATTTGCGAGGGAAAGGATTGTAGAAACGATGGCTCGTTCTTCAGGACGATGATCGGCTAATTGTGTGAATTCTCTCGGTACTTTTAATGTGTCGATTGGAAAAATTGATAAATAAGCAAGAGAAGAATACCCAGTACCGAAGTCGTCAATGGAAGTTTGGATACCGTATTCTTTTAATTGCTTCAGTCTTAATAACGTTTCTTTCTCGTCAATCATTGCAATTCTTTCTGTTAATTCAAGGGTTACATATTTTGGATCGACTTGCACGTCGTTTAATATTTGTGAAATGTTTTCGATTAATTGATCTTGCCGGAACTCTTTTGCGGATAAATTAACACTTATTTTTAAATTTTGGTATCCAAAAGTATGCCATATTTTTAATTGGAGACAAGCTTCTTGTAATACCCAATGTCCAAGTGGGACTACTTGTGGCGTCTCTTCTACAATTGGAATAAACTCACATGGTGAAATGTCACCTAATAGCGGGTGTTTCCAACGTATTAAAGCTTCAGCACCGATAATTTTATTTGTGGTCGTATCAATTTGTGGTTGATAAACGAGATAAAATTCTTTGTTTACTAAAGCGATTGGCAGATCCTTTTCAATTCGAGCTTTTCGTTCTATTTTTTTATATAGTTCTTTCGTGTAAAGAGAGCTACCGTTTTTTCCTTTATTCTTTGCTTCGTACATGGCCATATCAGCATGCTGCAAAATGGATAGTGGATCTTCACCTGCTTCAGGATATATTGCGATTCCGATACTTGGTGAGATTTGTAAATGTTGATTTTCGATTTCAAATGGCTCATTCATGGCCGCTACAATCATATCAGCCATTTTTTGGACATCTGGCTTTTTTTTGTAATTTTCGATAAGGATCGTGAACTCATCTCCAGCTAGCCGTGCAAGTTTCATATTTGATGTTGATATTTTTTCGAGCCTTTTTGCTACTGCGATAAGCAATAGGTCTCCTACTCGATGACCGAGGGTATCATTAATAACTTTAAAACGGTCTAGGTCGAGAAACATAACAGCGAAAGGCTTTTTCGATATTTTTGCTCGTGCAATTGCCTGTTCTAAATGTTGATGAAATGCACGACGATTTGCAAGCTCTGTTAAAGTATCATGGTATGCTAGGAAATTAATTTGTTCTTGTTGTTGTTTGCTTTCCGTAATATCTTTAATCATTAAATAAACCCCAGAAATTTTCTCCTTTAAAAAGATCGGTACGGCGGTAACGTGCAAGTAGTAAATATCTCTGTTTTTATGGTACGCCCTTATTTCTAAAGAGATAGAATATCCCTTTTTTACACGATGAAAGGCGTTAATCATTTCTTCTAAATCTTCTTCGTATATGAGTGAATAGTAAGGTTGGTTTAATAATTCATTCGTTTGATAACCAAGTAAAGTAGTACCAGCGTTGTTTACTTTGAGAAAATTACCGTACAAATCTAATGTAAAGATTGGATCTGGATGATGCTCGTATAAAGATTTAAACATTTGTTGATTATGATAGAGTTCATTTTTCTGTTCTACTAAATCTTCTGTACGTAGTTTAATTTGTTTCTCGAGTTCTGAGTTGAATTGCATTTGAGCTAGCAATAATATTTTATTTTGTTTTCGAACTAAACTATGACGTATGAGAACGAAAGAGAAAGTTATTATAAGTCCGATTACTATAATAGGTGCAAAAACGTATTCAACTAATATAAAAACAATAAGCATTACTACCGAAATATACGGTAATGATAATCGGATTGATTCACCAATTTTAGGTGTTAGTAGTACTTGTTCTTGTTTTTCAGGCTCTTTTGTATGGAGAATACAGGCGATTGCTACTAGCACTAAGGTTACTTGATAGAAAGGAGTAACTGTAAACATAGAATACTCTGGTATGAAGTATTTTATATAAGCATAAATTGCATCTGTAGTAGCATATAAAATTAAAGCACTGCCAAGAAGTGCACCGACCTTTTTAGGTAATAAGGATAGTGGTTTGAATAAAAGGTTGATTCCTATTAAGAGAAAGAGTAAATCAGCCATTGGATAGGTAAGTTGAACAAATATGTCGATATAGGATGTTGTAAAGATGTGAATGGTTCGTTCAATAAGTAAGTAGTAACTTAAAGTAAATTGGGCTGTAACGATAATACAAATATCACATAGCATAAAAAGTTTTTCTAATAAATCTCGGTTATAAATGATTTCGTATAGAAAGGCAAATGCAAAACTAACTAAAAAAAGTAAGTAAAAAAAATCAGACGGATCAACGAACGTATAGAAGTCCTTTACAATTAAACGCTGATAGGCAACGACTATATCACCGATAAAATAAGAGAGAGCTCCAACAGATAATATGATCCAAAATAAACGAGGTAGCCCTTCTTTCATGTTTGAAAAGTAAAGTATATAACTACAAGCGATAATATCAATTAATAGGGTACTCATTCCGATTAATAGCTGAAAAGGAAATGAGTATTCATATAGAAAAGGCATCGCTACGTAGTGAATCGTTATAGACAGCAATACAATGCTTATAAGAATACTTACATGTGTTTGTTTTTTCATTTATATCACCTACGGTTTCTTGAAAAGCATATATAAGTTTTATATTTATTTTGCACAGTTATAGCGAGTTGTAAAAATAGATTTTAATAATTCTTGTTTCTGTCTCCCAACATATCGACATAGGAATTTGAAGTTTGCTATAATGATTAGAATAGTTGTATTATTTAGAAAAATTTAAAAATAATAATTACTGCAACTAGGACATATTGTTTACTATGTGAACTTGTTCTTAATTTAGGGGGGAGGGTTTCACAATGGCAAGTGTATATGAAAATAGTTATATGATCGTTTTGATTTTCTTGCTATTAGGTATATTGCTGCCGGTAGTGGCTCTTACATTAGGAAGGATGCTGCGCCCAAATAAACCAAGTGCAGCAAAGGCGACGACGTATGAGAGTGGAATTGAGCCTTTTCACGATGCAAATATTAGGTTTCATGCTCGTTATTATATTTTCGCTTTATTGTTTGTGATCTTTGATGTAGAAACTTTATTTTTATATCCTTGGGCTGTTGCGTATGACAAGCTAGGTTTATTTGCATTAATCGAAATGCTCATCTTTGTTGTAATGTTGCTAGTTGGATTAGCGTATGCTTGGAAAAAGAAGGTGTTACAATGGTTATAAATTTTGAGGAATTACATCCAAATGAGCGAGCAGAATTAGAACGAAATATCTTTTTTTCTACATTGGAACAGTTGAAAGGATGGGCGAGGAGCAATTCTTTATGGCCGATGACATTCGGACTGGCGTGCTGTGCAATTGAAATGATGGGAGTAGGCTCATCACATTATGATTTAGATCGATTTGGGTCATTTTTTCGAACTTCACCAAGGCAATCGGACGTCATGATTGTATCGGGAACAGTAACGAAGAAGATGGCTCCTATTGTTCGGCGTTTATATGATCAAATGCCCGAACCGAAATGGGTTATTGCGATGGGATCTTGTGCGACAGCAGGTGGTCCGTATGTAAATTCATACGCTGTTGTGAAAGGTGTAGACCAAATCGTACCAGTTGATGTGTATATTCCTGGTTGTCCCCCAAATCCGGCTGCTTTAATTTATGGAATTAATAAATTAAAAGAAAAAATTCGTTACGAAGCAAAGACCGGGAAGCAGGTGACGAATAAATGAGTAATCCAAACAAAGATTTAGAGAATCTGAAAAAAGAAGCAGCTAGGCGTGCAAAAGAAGAAGCGAGAAAACGCCTTTTAGCGAAACACGAGGCGGAAATAAGTGAGCTTGAGGCAGAAGATCAAGAAAAAGAGAAAGCGCTACCAAAAAATAATGATACTACTATAGAAGAAGCAAAACGACGTGCAGCAGCGTTAGCGAAGCAGAAAAGAGAAGGAACAGAAGAAGTAACGGAAGAAGAAAAAGCGAAAGCGAAGGCGAAGGCGAAGGCAGCAGCGGCAGCAAAAGCAAAAGCGGC
>NZ_JAKUDW010000110.1:0-17075 GCF_022662595.1 Bacillus cereus group sp. BfR-BA-01524
GGAGGTAGTGGCTGTGGATTGAGTTCTACAAAAGTACCAGGAGGTAGTGGCTGTGGATTGAGTTCTACAAAAGTACCAGGAGGTAGTGGTTGCGGATTGAGCTGTACAAAAGTATCCCATGACCCATATGGAATATACTGCATAGGATTTGGTGTAAATGATGTATATAGCTGTAGATGACAACATGGAACTATATGCATTAATATCTCATCTCCTTCAAAATAATAATTCGTTCATGACAATGTATGTATTTTAGATTTAAGTAAAGTAGTAATACTGCCTAATATTTAAAAATAGTTAAATCCAATTTACTAGGACAAAAATACATTCGTACAATGAATATATAATTGGGTAAGAGGGGATATTTTATGGGATTCGAACCAAAAGAAACAGCCTTAAAAGTTGCTGAGGCGGATAATAAACGCTTAACTAAAACATACTTTGACCCAGGTTGGATTGTATTCAACAGTAATACTGGAGATAAAAGTGATGTTTGTATGTCTATATCTAACGTTACGTGTACAGTTATGCTCAATTCTGATAAGAGTAATCAAGTTAGTTTTTCATACATCCTAAATAACAACAGGACCGTCTTAGGGGACGCAGCGTGGAATCTGGTTTTTTGATTCTTTATTTAACTAAAGATGGAGGAGTTCCTTACTAAATGGCGGGATATTGTATCACCTGATTGTAGCTTAAAGAACTATCCTGTCACGCACATGTGGCCTATTCCACGCAATATTTATGATGACTTTGGGCAAATTCGTACATTTCTTAGTACCTCCTCAACACCTTGATATCCTTGCCCTAGGTAACAAAAATTATTAGTCAGATTATAAGAAAAAGTATGTCTCGATTTTAAATCATTGGCTTTTATCGCTAATAATTTAATAAACTGTCACCTAAAAAGAAACTATAGGTTAGCCAATAATTTGTATAGGGTACAATTTCTATTTCATTTACAATATTCATTATACATGCTCCTCTGCAGTGTAATAAAAAAGACATTGGACAAATACGTCCAATGTCTTTTTCTCTCTTATATACTTGTCTTGTTTATCTTGTATTTATATACCAAGCAACTGCTTCTTTTTGGCGTTAAACTCATCTTCTGTAATAACACCCATATCGTACAGCTCTTTGAACTTCTTTAATTCGTCTGCTGTTGATATTGGAGCAGATACTGCTTGTGGTTGAGCTTCATTAGGTTTGCTTTTTAAAGTATCTAGAACTTGATGAATATGATTATTAATGGATTTTGCTGAATCTTTATCTAACGCAACTTTGATCTTTTCTTGCGGAGTATCAATTGTTAGAAAGCCGAACAACATCCCTGTTTCAAAAGATATATCATTTATCTTTTTATGATCTACTGCTTTGAATTTTTCACCAGCCATTGTTTTTTGTCCAAACATAATGCGTTTATTAGTTATGGCGTAGGCATAATTACCATCATGCTTTGTTGTAGATTGATAATCATGCATTCCGATATAAGTCATATGAATTTTTTCGCCATTCATCAAGTTATCTTCTAGTACCTTGAAGTGTTTTACAGCCCACTTTTCATTAAAGCCAGAACCGAATTTATTATCTATACAGAATTGATACATTCCTTCAGCGCATGACAATGGATCCTCAGCAAGTTTTGCTATCTTTGCATCGATTGTAGCTTTCAATTCTTCGATAGTGTCCGTACTTACACTTACAACACCCAAGCCACCTGCTTTATGAAAGCAATCTGGGCATAGCCATGATAGCCATGCATCAGATTTTAGTATTTTATAACGATTTAAACCAACCTTTTTATCACAAACACCACATACTATCTTTTAAAAAAAAACCATAATTCTTCCTCCAGTTATATATATCGAATAGTAGCAAACAAACCTAGCTTTCTACGAAATATTATAATTTGTAAATATAAGTATAACACACCTAAAATACTATAGAATGCCAAACAAAACCTTAACCATTTGTTCCTCTATAGTTTAAAAAGAAAAAAGACATTGAAACAAACTGTTCAATGTCTTTTTTCTTTTTAAATGTTTGTATACTCAAAGTATAATTTTTCTGGTTTTCCATACATGTTAATTTCATTTTGATATACAACAGCTAATGGCTGAGACATCTCAATGCTTTCCACATAGGATAATGAAGCAGTTGCTTCTATTTTTTCTTTAATCTCATTAGGAATGTCTGAGTAAGATAAGTTATTCATTTTACTTCCTAGTTTAGTATCTGTAGCAGCTTCATAATAAATTTCGGTAATTAAGACTTCATTATCATCTGGATCATATATGTATCCTCGATTAACTGTAATCATATTATATAACTCCTCTCAAGTTTCATATTCTAATTTCTTGTGCTTTTAGCATTGCAACAAGTACTTTACATATTTAGATTCCCTTGTTCTTCTCTTTCGAATGCCATTATGAATTGATACTTATTATCTTACTTCATCGTAAACTGTTGGAATTTCCAACAGTATAAAGGAGCGATAAAGGTTTGATTTTATAGATAGTAAGTTCATAACTTTTAACGTGGTAATTAATTTTTTTCTTTTGAAAGTTTTAAATCATTTCCCCTATTGATAATGTTGACTTATCTAAAGTAATTGCATGTTCATATTTCATCATAAATATCCTCTTTTTTAAATAAAAGGCACGAAATATGTGCGTTTCATCCATATTTTTTTATCGTTTTCCGACAGAAGACTCCTTCCTCAAAAATGTGAAGGTGTGAAACACCAATTTTAGGTGGGAGATGAATGTCGGTTGGCATAAGCCAACATATTTGCTATCATTTACTTGTACAGGTTGCTCTTCGAAAACTGAAGATTTGAGGTTGGTTGCAGAAAAACGTTGCAACCGTAAAATCTTCAACGTTCTATCGCCCCACGCTTCTCAAAATTGCGAAAACCAAGCTAAAGTAGGTAGTGTGGTGAGTCAGCGTACAAGATACTTATGTTCTCACCGTAGGGACTGCGGGTAGAGCCTGCTAAGATAACTCGTGGATGCATCGGTGTTCGCAGGAATCTCCCACTTCAAACAGTCCGTTAGGACGTTAAGTGGTGAGTAGTTCAAGCTATACTCTGTAAAAATTCATATAATCTCTCCTCTAAATTAAACAAAAAGCACAAAATATGTGTTTTCTCATTTAGCATACTTTTAGTCCTGAAGGTTTATGTATAAGTGATTCCTAACTCGAAGACAACACAAAAAGGACTTCTTCAAGTCGATTAAAATGTGCATAGCAAAATAAGCTATATATACACTAATCGGCTCAAAGAAGCCCTTTCATAATTGAAACAAGAATACAACTTGTTTCTAAAACTCAACCACAACACATAGGGTGTGGGAATAGACGGAATCAATTAAACAATAAATATAGATTTATATTAAACCATTTTTATATTATATTCAATTGTTTTCAATAGAAAAGGGATAAGAAGGAAGTTTATATGCAGATCCCACATGTATTGTATAATAATGCCCCTGAATCCCCTGCTATAAATCCCCTCTTATATTCAGTCCCTGGAGTTACTTCATGTACTGTATTTCAAAATATAGCTTTTCTGGCTTTTGATTTTGAACTAAATAACAAAGTATTTCCTTAATATTTTTTTCTTCTACTTCAACACTTTCCATATAGGTCATACTTTCGTTTTCCTGGACCTTTTGAAAAATAGCAACAGGTACTTTAACTGCATCAAATACACCCATTTTACTGCCTAACTTTTTTTCTGATGTACCATCATAGAAAATTTCATTTACTATTACCTCATTATCATCAGGATCGTACATGTACCCTCTTTGTATACGTAGCAATATAGTACTCCTTTCTTTTATATTCCTCCAATGAAATAACTATATTTGTATATAATGTTATTTTATTAACAGGTGTCAAAGAATATTATTTCGCAAAATCCGTGCTTTGTATAGAGGTAGATATAGGATTATTAATTTTGTTAAGTTTTTTTGAATACTCCAAGCTAATTATAAAATAAACAAGCCACCTTTAAAGCGAAAGCTTGTATGGTGGCTTAGTTTTCTATGAATAGCTTTGTATCTAATTGTTTGATCTCCCCTTCTGCAAGAGGTTGATAAAAAGCGTGTTGTAATCCTTGAAAATGTAAAGATTCCCCTATGCATAACAATACTTTACCATGAATTAAATCAAGTAATAGTTCATTATTAATTTGCTTTGCTTGTTTTTTAGTAGAAACATAAATAACTAAAATTGTAGGGTTATTCCCTAAGTCCTTCATAATAACATCTTTTCCTGACTCTACAAAAGTCTTCCATCTAGCAATTATTCGTTTTAATCGATCCTTTTGATCAGATAATAAGGTGGAGTATACAACAAAATTAAATTTACGTTCTTTTCCTCCATTTACTATAAAACTTAAAGAAGGGGTAAAAACCCCTTTACTAATAGATGGATGCATAATATGCCCTAAAAATGAAGGAGCATAGCGTAAATGGCAAAGTAGGTCTATATCATGCCAATAACGCAGGTGAATATATTTACCATGATTGTCAAGACGCTCTGGGGCAAAGAAGAACATATTTCCTTGCCAGTATTTTAGTAGTTTAAATCCATTGTTGGATAAGGTATATGTTTCTTCAAAGATTTCCATATCAAAAATTTCTACTTGCCATTTTTCGATAAATTGATAGTAAAGTAATCCTTGAAGTGCATTATTAATTTTCTTCCGCGAAAATTTATTCTTGAATAGATATAATAAATGATTAAACCGAACGGATGTATGAACACCAATAAAATTGAGTATAGCATATTGTTCCTCTGTTAAAAGTTGCTTAAACTTAACTAATTCGTCATAAGAGTGGAATACATAGGTTTTATCCAAATCATGTATTCGATATATTTGAAGTCCTTGTGCATCCTCACTTGATAAATGAGGAATAGAAGGGATATAAGTAGATATTTGTTTCTCTATTGTATGCATAATCATCCATTAAAATTGGTAAATTGACGAATTAGATTTTTTACTTTGGCCTTGCGGATAATTTAGGATACGTACTGTTCCTCTTCTATTTTTAGCATCAATATTAAGCAGCTCACATGTAACAATTGTTTGGTTTATTGCGTCATCCATGGTTGGATTTGCCAGATTACGACCTTTTAGTCCTTTAAACTGAATACCTGGTGCAACCTCTACGAAAATTCCAGCAATAGCATCTATCCCTACAATTTTACCTACAAATCGGTCACGTCGTTTGTTTAATTCTAATAGTTTTTCCATTGGATCTGTTTCTAGTTTCTTTTTATTTCCTCTAAACTCATATCGCCCATTCTTTTCCACTACTTTATCGATGATAAGCTCTACAACATCACCAATAATAATATCCGTCGAGCGGACGAATGAATGAGACCATTGCGAGTATCTTACTCCTACTGTTACACCATGAACTTCAACCAGAATAGCTTGTGCAGATGGAATATGTCCAGAAACTGTTCCTGTGTATACTTTATTCCCCTCTTGCTCTACTATTTCTTCATATAATTTTCTTTGCAGTGCAAGTTCTCCTGCAGTGATAGATACAACAGCAAAGTTCCCTTCCTCAGTTTTTTGGAAATGCTCAATAATAACAGGTTTTGTTCTACCTATCAGCCATTGAGGATTTTTAGGAATATTTATACCTGCCTCTGTAATTGGACAATATGCTGTCGTATGAGTACCAATTTGCATTGTGAGCACTTGTATTCGCTCAGATGTTCCGTTTTTAGTTGGGAATAATTTTTCAGATACTACGGTAATTAAGCCTTTCCCTACAGTACGTTCACGTTTCATACGAGCTAATTCTTCTAATTCATGTTCACGTATTCGTTCAAATTGATTGAAAGTTGTTTCTATAAAGGTTTCCTCTAGCGTGCTATCCGGTTCAAATACCATCCCTAGCTCTTTTGCAATTTGAGTATTTACTTTACCTTCTACCATTATATTTTCCTCCTAGAACGTAAAAAAGGACACACCTGTACCGTTGGAATGGTACGTAAGGTGTGTCCTTCACGTAAGTCATGTTTTGTTTGTATAATTATTAATTTTAATATAACGTTTTTAAGTAATTTGTGCAAGTCTTATTTTTTAAAAGGGAAAAGCTAAAATACTATATCTAGCTTTTCCTGGAAATAAAATCTGGAATTAAAAGTTATTATAGGTTTCTATAGGTATTAATCAAAAAAATCATCTAATTCCTTACTCATTACATTAGATGTATTTTTCTTTTGTTGCTGGTTTTTATTAAGTAGTGAATTCGTATTGTTATACGTATTCTTTTGTTTGGCTTTTAAGCCTTTTTGGCGTTCTTTATAGTTCATATGTTTATCTTCATGCTGCTCTTCACTATTTCTAGTGTTCTCTATCATATTCTTTTCTAAGTTTTGATGAACAGTAATGCCAATAGATTCGTAAACTTTTGCAACCTCTTCATCAAGCTTATTTTCTTTAGTGGGAGTAACTGTTTTTGTAGCTGGTATTAAATTAGTTTTCATATTTGTTTTTGTTTCCTCTAATACTGTAGTTATAAGTCCCCCTGTTGGAAGCTTTTTTTGCAGTGGATCGGTCTCAACAGGAATTCCTAAATGAATTGGGTATTCTATATCCCTTTTTGTTTCCAACATAGTATTAGATACCTCTTTCTTTCGTTCTGCTAGCTCTATATTTTGTTTAGGACTTACACTTTCCATATGTGTCTCCTTTGTTATACTCGGCAGCTCGCCATTCCGTTGTAAGGCATCTTGTAATCTTGAAGCACGTGTATAATCGATTTTAAATGCGTTCTGTAGTGCATGTATAGAAGCATTCCCTGATTCCTTAACAAAGGCCACTACATCATCATATAGGATGTCTTTAAAGAAGCCTGTTTCCTCTTGCTGTGCTTCTGTTTCTTCGTTTGGAATGCTATTTTCTCGTGAATTCGTATTATCTAAATCTGTATTAGATGAAGGAGTAGTATTGATTTGAGAATCCTTTGATAATATCGATGTACTATTATTGTTTGAAATTAAAACTTTACGAGGGCCATTCCCAGTGTAAGTGCTCACAACCTGATTGTGTTCTAACTTCTCAATAAATTGTACAGCCTTTATATGGCTGATTCTGAATTTTCTTTGCAAAAGAGATGGTGAGATTTGTTGTGATTCGATCACAAATGCCTTAATTTCTTCATACAACTTATTTTCAGTTTCTTCAATAACATGTCCCTGTTGACTGACAGCCGTAGAATAATCAGAAAAAGTTACATTTTCTACGGTGTTTGTTTCTATGGAATTATTTTGTCCTATTTTATCACCATGCCTAGGTGGAAATGATTCTATCTGTTTTATATTATTTGCATCTACATGTTTCATAGGATTTGATTTTGCGATAGATTCTTCAATGAGTCGAAGACGTTCGTTTTCCCAATATTGTCCAGACTTAATCTCTACTTGAATGATTGCTTGAGCAAATTCCTCTTTGGGTACAAAGTTACTAGTAATTTGTTGTACAGGTTGTACATGATTGTCTTGTACAATACGCGCAGCACAAATGAAGGCACCTTGTGCCATGATATCTCCTGGTGACATAACGACTTCTTTTAATTTTTGATATGTCGAACCTAAGCGACTAACGGGATTCTCTTGCATAGGAGAAATCCCTTGTTCAGATTCAGATTCTTTAAATTCCTCTGTTTCACCAAACATGTCAGAGAAAATTTTCGCATCATAAGGTGTTACATCACCAAATATCATCTTGTTACGGAACGAACCTAGTAAAGTAAACATATACTGCTCTGTGAAATCCAAAGCTAATTGAGATAGTGTTTGACTTGCAATTGTCAGAATGACTTTATATTTACGAGATTGTGCAGGGAACTCTTTGAACGGGCGCACAACATAATCAGGGAATTCATCCACAATAATATGATGGTATGGTGAAATATTTGGTTCTCTTCGGAATACAGCATTTTGCATACTTAGTAATACGAATTTTCCTAGTACATTAGAAAGATCTGCAAGTTCTCCTTTGGCTGTATTTACTAGTAAAATACCACCTTGCTCTAGGTGAACATCAAAATCAAAATCTGATTTTCCAAATAAAACACGTCGTATTAAAACATTTGAGGCTAAATCTTTTAAGATGTTACGCAAACCTTTTACATATTCTTCTTCCCGGTCATAATGCATTGGTTTTCCACGATATTTTCCTGATTTATAAATGGCCGGTTCCCCTTGGAAACCCGTTTTTTCACGAATGGTATTATCGAACCATTCATCGATACCTTTTATAATCTTATATTCGTTTTTTTGGTCACGTGAAGCAACACCACTTTGAACAAAATCATATAATTTTTCTACCTGTACTTTTAATAGTTTGTGCATACGGTGTACACGTTCTACATCGTCGTACATATCTATTAAGTCATCAAAGGTCACATCTTTTTGTGGGTTATGTAGTTTTAATAAATAAATATGTTGCTTAAGGTGGTTCCGTTGTGCTTGTTCAAAGAATGCATTATTAGATTCCGACAAACCCTGGATAACCATTGCAAAAACCTCGGCTACTTTATCAACTGGTCCACGTAAAATATTAATGTTTTTGGTATCAGGGTTTGTGGGATCAATATAATAAATCGAACTTTCAGGAATCTTGTGTGCTTGTACTAACTTAAATACCTTTTGACATAAATCATTACTCGGTTCAATAACAGTTATCCCATTTAAAAATGTTCCTTTTACTTCTTCTGTATCGTAATTATTCTTTTTATACGTATTTTCAAACTTATTTATAAAACGTACCATCCAGTGTAAATCTTGATTAATCATTGGAATAATTAAACTAGATGTCTTACCAGAACCAATAGGACCAATAATAATTCCATTTAGGGTTCTATCTTTCCCCTTGATTCGAATCATTTCTTTGTGCTTAATATGAGGACCTATCTCAACATCAGGATATATTTGTTCCTCTTGGCTATTAAACCATTTTTGCAACTTATGATTTTTATATTCGTATTTTTGTACCCACTTTAAGATTTCTTCTCTGTAACGGATAATATGGCCACTATACCAAAGAGTAAACAAAATCATAAATACGGTCGGTAAGAATACAAATATCATGGTGAGTGTATGGAAATTTCCTGTTAATACATCCCCTATTGCTTGATATTCACCAAAATTAACATGTTTTGCTTTATTCATAAGATAAGGAATAACTTTCGCATGGATAGGAGCAGTTGCAAACCATAAAAACTGAATATCTACTGCAATATGAGAAGCAATTAAAATTAATAACTTGCCATTTTGAAATTGTAAAGCTGGGATACGGCTGTAGAACCTAAAACTAAATTCTCCTAGTAGCAAAGAGAAAAACATTAAAAATAGTGGTACATATGTAATTTCTATAGGATAAGACGGTGGTTCAAATGCATAGTAGAGTAACTGTATGTAGTTTGCTACACCAAATCCAAATGAAAGGATAAATCCGCTAATTAAGGTGATTGTAGTGTATAATGGTAATCTTTGCTTAGATGTCTCCATAAAGGTTCACCTACTTTTTAAAGACATAGTTGAGCTTTATGGTGTAATGTAAAACGATTATGAAGTTCTGGTTTGTATTGTTCCTTTGATTTTTTTAGAAAGAACTTCGCTGCATCTTCAGTTTGTTTTAAATATAAGTCAATACTATCTCCTTCACACAATTGGTTATATTCTTCTTGAGAAAGTACTGCAATATTTATCTCTAGTTTGTTATTCGTTGCAGTTTCAATTATTACATCGTACCAATAATAATTAGGCTTTCCTGGGATTTTGATATCTTGTAGGGAAACGCAAAATTTAGCTCCCCCTTCTGTAATATGTTTAAGGACTAGTTCTGGAGTTTTAAATGCTTCTCTTGCTGAGAGTACTCCCCCAGTAGTTGTTGCAAATTGTAAGTTCATTGTCATTTTCCACTTCCACCTTTCTCCATACAAAAAAAGGCAAGCGACACCCACTGTAAAAACAGCGTGTGTCGCTTGCCTTAATTTCATATGTTCTGATTTGATTGTAGTTTTGAGTGTTTAGTTCAAACGTTATTTTATCATCTTAAATAATAAAAATCAATAAAATTATATAAAAGTATATAAAAAATAAACGATTAATATAATTCTACAAATTTACGTCTTTTCGGATTAACGTTATTTGCAGTATGTACCATGATCTGTTCATCGGTTGCTATATTTGTATTTTGAATGGATAGAAGTAGTACATTATCGTAAGCATCCATCAGTAGAATATCCCTAGGATTTTCACGTTTAGGATAGATAACTACAAGTGGAACGCCTTCATCTCCATCCCTTCTTGAAAACACGACATCATCTAATCTTGCAATCATTCGGTAATCATTTTCATTTCCAAAAATAAAAAAGAAATCTTGAATAGAATCTTTATCTCTCCTGTATGTTCGTCGAAGGCCACCATCTATTGATTCTTTAAACGTTTGAATTTTTTCGACAAATGTGTAACGCCAATTGACATCTCCTACTGTACGTTGGGATAAAGGAAAAAGAATATCTTGTTCCAAGTTTTGATTATCATCTGTTCCTAGAATGATATCTGAAATAACATCTCCAGCATCTTTCAATGAGCAAATGTGTACATTTAGATTTGGTATATTCATTAATAGTTCATGATACTTCCGCATAGAAAATAATAGATTTTTCATACGTACGTATGGCGGTTCTGCATCTTTTGCAAGGAACATTGATTTGTCGTACATAACAAAGACAACCGTTACATCTTCATTTGTTTTTTTTGTATATTCTATGTACTTCTCAACTTTTTCAACTAAGGTAGAATTGGTTTCTTTACACATATCCATCTCAATATGGATATTTTTATCTTGATATGAAATATGTTCATCAGGAATCAAGGCCAATTGGTTGTCCTCAATTTTCACATTTTTTTTCTGGTAAAAAGAACGAATATCTAATTTATATAATATTTCATTCGTTTGTGTCTTATTTGTAGTCGCTAAAAGAGTACGGATCATGACCTCACGTGAACACATTGTGTGAAAAGAAGTTGCTCTTGAGTAACGTCTTTTTGAACTTTTTTTAGAAATTCTTCCTATTTGCATTAAGAATTCAATTGTCTTTTCTTTTAAGGAAAATAAAGCACGTTTCGTAATACTGTCAGCCTTTTTATCTATTTTTTTAGTTAGCATAGCTCCATATTGTGAGTAACGGTCAAGCTTTGTAAATATGCTAGCTTCTGAACATTCTCTTCCCTCAAATGCACTATATAACTGAGTGATTTGTCTTGTTGTAAGTGCTCTTTTGTAATATAAAACTGTAAAGACAAATATGTCAGCTTCTTTTAAGTGAAAATGTTTTTTGGTACCTGATCTTCTATATTTATACACTTTTTCGGACAATGCATACACCTCTTATATTGAATTGAACTTAACTTAAATACTTATTATTTTTCATATACTATTACATTGATGTGGTAGTTGTAAAATAAGAAAAAATGAATAAGAGATTTTAATCTTTAGAGATACCTCGTTTTGTACATCGAAGTTGAGATGATAACTACTCTTATAAATCTCTTATAAATTATTGATTTATAAGGCCCTATTAAATCCTTTGTTTTGTTAGGACGAGCTACTACTAGACACCTAACAATAGTTATAATGAAATTCCATTTGTAAAATAATGTTATGACGTCCTAACATTTATTAGATAGTAAAAATACCATTTTAATTGATTAAAATTATTCAAGAATTATAAAAAGACTTATTGATAATAAAGAGTAATTTTCTCTATCTTTAACTCGAAATTCAACTTTTTATATGTGATGAAGCGCTCTTTCCAAATTCTGATATTGACTCAATTTAAAATTCCAACTTTTTCTTTTAGTTGTTTTTTATTGTATAGAATCATAAATTCACTTAGATAAATATTATTAATTGTTTCTACCAAATCAAAAATAAGTTAGAAATATGTCTACAGGTACTTAACATATAGGTTTTAGTCACTTGAACTACTTCCCCTTTTGCTTCGTTGAGAAGGAGTAATCCTAACTGAAATGATAAAATTAACCAATTGTTAATTTTATGTAAGGTTATAATTGCTATCATCATTCCTACTACATTACAAAAGTTTATATTGTAATGTAAGTATCACTTTGATGTTAATAAGATGAGATCTCACTTTTAATAATCTAGTTTGAACAAAATGTTTCTTTTTCATAGTAGTGATGTGGTTGTTAGCCTACTACTTTTAGAATGTCAAATTTGATTTATCTTAGTATTCTCTTTTTAATATGTTGAATATTGAGGGGATTGATGCTGTTCATATGAAATTAACAATCTCTTCTACTTGCTTTCAAGGAATGAATGAAATTGACAAGGAATTGAATTCAAATGAGGAACAGAGGATAATTTTTCTTATAACTTATATAATAATGTGAACTAACAAGTACTAAGTGAAGAACAGTGCATTAACATAACATTAACAATGAGCGGTCTTATAAGTGATAAAACCTGTTAAAACAGCTAGGTAATAAAGAAAACCTTAGTGTGAATTGCTATAAGAATGTTTTGAAATCTCTTTAGTAATATAAATACACACGACTAATATAAGATGTTAGAAAATTGAGAAATCAAAGCCGGATTATATAAGCTGTACAAGTACGGTTTATATATAAGTTTTATATAAGAGTCTTATATAAATATTTTTGTTAATTTGATAGGTAATTTTTCGTTTTAATATTGATATAAAAGTATTAACTTATACACCTTATATATAAAACTTATATATAAGGTGTATAAGTTTTTCTTGGATTTTCATGTTAAAAAAATAGGTGATTTTTAATCAGTTTTTTAAAATTTTAATCTGGATTTTTTAATAATCTTTGTTGAAATGTAAATCACATGAAATTTAAGATTGATATAACATGTATACGCATTATATATACGTCGTACATCTAAACCCTTATAATATATAGATTAATTCCAATTTTATTTTTATAAGTCTTATATATAAGACCTTTATATAAGTTTTATTTATAATGACTTGATATACGACGTGTAATGATGTACTATGTTCCTAGGAATAATTAACCAGTGTTTTAAGGGGGGGACAACTTGAACGAAGTTTTAAGTGAAAAATATCAAACAATCAAGTTTGCAGATGAAGTAGTAAACATGTTTGCTGATATACTTGAACAAGATGAGATACTCTATAGTGTATTTCTATACATAGGAAACATAGTAAATAAACAATTTCAAGAGACGAAGTACATGAGGGGCATATCTATTAATGAAATAGTGGAAAATGTAGTTATTGATAGGAGAGTAAAGAAAAAAAAGGGAAAATCCTATTCATTAGAGGTTGAACGTACAAATATATCTAGACGTTCAGCGGAAATAAGTGTGAGTACGTTATCATCAATGTCTTTAATCTATGAAAAAACCATGCACCCATATAAATTTTTGATCTCAACTTATAGAGGGCAACAAGTACTGATTGAGTTAGGGAAAAGAAAAAAGATAAATAAGGAGAGATAAAATAATGGCAAAAAACTTCTTAAAGAATGAAGTGGCAGTTAAAATGACGATGGTCGGTTTTGGTCAAGCTGGTACTAGAATGGTAGATAAATTTGCGGAATATACACATACAGATGGCACAGCAGTATATAATTGCTTAGCACTAAATAGTAATGATGGAGATCTAGCTGAATTAAAAAATGTACCAAAAAGTAATCAAGTTTCACTGAAATTAGGTGGTTTAGGTAAGAACCCTGAGCGTGCAGTAAAAGTCCTTGATTCAAATGAGGAAGCAAAAGAAAAGCTAAAAGAATTTATTACTGAACGTGTAAGACCTACGGATGAACTTGTTTTATTTTTTGCAGGTTTAGGTGGAGGAACTGGAACTTCTACAATCATTAAGGCCATTGAAGAATTTTCGGCTTTTCATAACAAGCCAGTAATCAGACAAGAATTACAAAAGGTTGCGCAGCTATATCCAATGGCTGAAATTAAGGCGAATCAGGCAAAGTTTGCAAGAATAGCCTTTGAAAATGCTATTGAGCGCAAAGACTTTATTAAAATGGGGATTGTTGTAACTCTTCCCGTCCGAGCGGATGGGCCCGATGTATTACGACAAGTAAATAAATTTTCACAGGAAATTTGGAAATTAGCAAATGATAAATCAAAAGGTGTAGCATTTGTAGTATTTGCTGATAACCAGCATTTTTACGATGAATTTAAGGAATTAAATGAAAATGAGAAAAAAGGTGTCGCTAATTCACGAGATTATGCAAATCAACGTATTAGTGAAATTATTCATGAGTTAAATACCGCTGCTAATGGATCTGGTACATCTGTAATACTGGATTCTCAAGACTTTAAACGTATTTTACTTGAGAAAACGGGCTGTTTAGTAATTAATAAGGTTTCACGTAATATGAATCAAATAGAAAATAGCCATGCAATTATAGAAATGTTTCAAGAATCATTAAGAGGAAGCTCTTTCCATCCCCCAATTGATTTGATGAAGAAGAACGATGATGGTTCAGTTGAAGCATCAAAAGTACATCATTTTGGTATGCTTGCTATCCTAGATGAGCAAAAGAATATTAATGATTCCTTTATGGATGACGCTAAGGTAGAAGTTTCAAATAATTTACCTATAAATGGCACAGTCTTTAATGGATATTTGGTGAGTAAGAATGATTTCTTAGGAAGTGTATATACATTCTATAAAACTGATGCATTACCATCGAGATTATCTAAAGGTTTAGTTGAAGAATTTAATGAGTTTAAAGAAAGACAAAGCCAAATTCAGTATAAAAAGTCTCAAATTAGTACGATTGAAAGTATAGATGAGGATGAGGATTTAGGTTTTGCATTTGGAGATTTTATCGATATGGGTAGTGATGAAGAAAATAATAATGCTGGAGCAAATGAAGATGAAGATCTAGCAGATTTTTTAGATCCAGATAAAATGTTTGGTACTACAAAATAATAAAAAAGTCTGGACTAAGTTCCAGACTTTTTTATTATTCTACTGAATTCATAAGAGATTTTATATGCTCAATAATATTATCTTGTATGTACTGCTCTATGAAGAGTTGTTTTTTACTCAAATCTTCCTCTTTTTTAAACCAGCCTGCTTTTCTAGTACGCTCTTCCTCAGGTTTATTATTCCATAAGCTCTCTGCTTGTTTTCTTAATTCTTGGCGTGCTCTATGTTCAATAATAAAATTATCAAGCCTATCTTGGCGTTGGCGTAATTTTAACGTTTCTACATCTTCTGGTTGTGGTAACTGCTTTAATATACTCTGTACCTTCTCTTCATAATGAGATTCAATATGTTTTATTTTTTCTTCTAACTGTTTAGTTACCATTTTTTCAATAATTTCTGCAGTAGCTTGAAGGTTTAATTCAGTGGATACCTCATTTGTTTGATGTTCTGGTGACACTGGTCTTAAATCAAACTGGTGTGGTAAAAGGTCAATAATTGCATCTAAAGACCATTTCTCATCCCTTTTCTGCTTTATAAATAGAGCAATTTCAAGGTCTAAAGCATTATAGAGTTTTTCATTTGTATTTTGAGTTCTTAAAGTTTCATGAAGTCCCTTTTCTTCTAGGATATTGAACCAATTATAAACTGTATTATGATGACGTCCTACTAGTTTTGAGAATTCTGTTATCCGCCATGCTTTTTCGAAAACATTATCATCTAATATATCATCATCGTTAATTTGATGGTCTTGTTTTTCATTTTTTTGCTCAATCATTGTAACTACCTCCTCAAAAATCAACTCATAAACAACTAATTATAATTAACATGTGAGCTGAAATTAACATGTTAGCTAGTATTTCGATAATATTTGTAAAAATCCCTACCAAACCAGTAAATTACATGAAATATGAAATTAACATGTAAACATATACTTGTTAACAAAACATTAACGTTTAGTATAAAATTCGGTTGAATTAGTAACTTTATTACCAATTTGAAATATATCAGTGGTAATGTTTTGTTAATAGGAATATATATTATGTTAGTAGCACTACTGATAGTTGCTATGAGATTAACAAATTAGGCTACTTAATATTAATGATAAGGAAATAAAGCTATTTTGTAAATAAGTTATAAGGATATAATCCAGGTATATAACGGAAAATACACATAGTAACGTCCAAAATGTAATTATCACGTATAAAAACTAGTAAAAAGTAAATGATATTAATGTAGATTTAGTATTGTTCAATAAACAAAACGGTATTTAAGGATATAGGAGTACAATCATAATACTTCAAAGAGGTTCGTTCCTACCCCCTATTTACTTGCTACGGATCTACTTATGTATATTAATTTAGTATAGAATGTACAATTTAAGCTGTATATTGCATGTCATGATAGAAATTTATGTAGTCAGTATCAACAAAACGATCTTTATCAGTATTTAAGAACAAACTGAGCCCGTGAATTAACATTGATATAAAATGCGACATTGACATGAAATCGACATTAAAACAACCTTCTAACAACACACAAGCACATATTGTTAATGTTTTGTTAACTATAATAGACATATCAACCCTATGTTTACATGTTGATCTAAAAAGATTACCTTTTAACATGAAATGTGAATCGTAAACGAAGAATTTTATGGGGAATTTTGAGGAAGTTTTTAAGATACTAAAGTTTGATTTAGAATAATCCTGATGATGTGTTTTTGTAGATATCCGATCTCTAGTACACGCTTGCATATATTAATAAAATCATAAATAAGATGATGAGATTAACATGTTAACCCAAATTAGATAAGTATACTTCGAATATCCATAAAGATAACATTGACATGAAATAAGAAATCGCTATGAGGTTAATATAACATTAACAAAATCTATTCAAACTAAGGACGGATCATCCTAATTGTTAATGTCATGTTGATCAGAGATAGAAAATACCATTTAGACTTAGAGATACTAGTTATTCTAATGGGTGTTTATGACTTAAACCTCTTAAAAAGTTAATAAAAGTAATTGGTAATAAAATATAGCATGCGCTGGTTTG
>NZ_JAKUDW010000111.1:0-16796 GCF_022662595.1 Bacillus cereus group sp. BfR-BA-01524
GATACATAAGCAGGGAATTTCGAAAACATAGCGAATATTTCATGGTACAACTACATATTTTTTTGATTTAAAGTGGTTTCGTTTGACCTTTATTGACCATAATTGTATTATAAGACTAAGAAAGCTTTAGAAGGAGGAAATAACAGATGAATTTAATTCCTACAGTAATTGAACAAACAAATCGTGGAGAACGCGCTTACGATATTTACTCTCGACTATTAAAGGACCGCATCATTATGCTTGGTAGTGCAATTGATGACAACGTAGCTAACTCAATCGTTTCCCAGCTTTTATTCTTGGAATCTCAAGATCCAGAAAAAGATATTCACATCTACATCAACAGCCCTGGTGGTTCTATCACAGCGGGTATGGCAATCTATGATACAATGCAGTTTATTAAACCACAAGTATCAACAATCTGTATCGGTATGGCTGCATCTATGGGTGCATTCTTACTTGCAGCAGGTGAAAAAGGAAAACGTTATGCACTTCCAAACAGTGAAGTAATGATTCACCAACCACTTGGTGGAGCACAAGGTCAAGCGACTGAAATCGAAATCGCTGCAAAACGTATCCTATTCTTACGTGAAAAGCTAAACCAAATTCTTGCTGACCGCACTGGTCAACCACTTGAAGTACTACAACGCGACACAGATCGCGACAACTTCATGACAGCAGAAAAAGCTTTAGAATACGGTTTAATCGATAAGATCTTCACAAATCGTTAATACTTAAAAGCGAAAGCGGCTCGTTTAGAATCGCAGGTCGCTGGAGCTGGATACAACTAAAAGTGGAAGCGCCCTATAATTGGGCGCTTCTTTTATATATTGTTCCCCGCTCACATACCCCATCCAGTATCTCTCTAAATATATCAACGATTTTTTTAATATATCAACGGTTCGACACAACATATCGATTTACCGACAATCTCCGACAAGGACAAACCAGCTAAATACCCCTATCCGCTAATCCGCACAAACAACAAAACAAAAAAACTATCGCAT
Source organism: Bacillus cereus group sp. BfR-BA-01524 (assembly GCF_022662595.1). Classification (NCBI taxonomy): domain Bacteria; kingdom Bacillati; phylum Bacillota; class Bacilli; order Caryophanales; family Bacillaceae; genus Bacillus; species Bacillus cereus group sp. BfR-BA-01524. Next base: position 1,005 of record NZ_JAKUDW010000111.1, read on the forward strand.
ATACGCGATAGCTCTTTATTGTACATATGCAGCTAATGCTTCTAAAGCCTCTTCTGCATCTGAACCTTCTGTTGTAATTGTTATCATGCTTCCAGTTCCAATTGCTAAGCTCATAATCCCCATTATGCTCTTTGCATTTACTGTCTTTCCATCTTTCTCAATAAAGATATCTGCATGAAAGCGATTTGCCTCTTGTACAAACAACGCAGCCGGACGTGCTTGTAAACCGTTTTTTAATGAAACCTGAACTCGTTTTTGAACCACAGCTCCATTTCCCCTTTAACCTCTTATTTTTTTGCTACCGTTTCCCCCGCGCGTAATTTCTCTGCAATTTCATCGATTTTACGCAAACGATGATTAATACCCGATTTACTAATTTTCCCCCCGGATACCATCTCACCTAACTCTTTCAATGTTACATCTTGATAATCTCTTCGTAGTTGCGCAATCTCTTGTAGTTTATCTGGCAATATATCAAGACCAACCGTCTCATCAATATAGCGGATATTTTCAATCTGCCTTAGCGCTGCACCAATTGTTTTATTTAAATTAGCTGTTTCGCAGTTCACTAAACGATTTACGGAATTACGCATATCACGTACGATTCGAATATCTTCAAACCTTAAAAGCGCATTATGAGCACCAATAATATTTAAAAATTCCGTAATTTTCTCCGCTTCTTTCAAATACGTAATGTACCCTTTTCTTCTTTCCAACGTCTTACTATTTAAATCAAATCCGTTCATCAGTTCACATATAGCATCATTATGTTCCTTATATAACGAAAAGATCTCTAAATGATAAGATGATGTTTCTGGGTTATTTACTGAACCACCTGCTAAAAATGCACCGCGTAAATACGATCGTTTACAACATTTTTTCTCAATCAATTCCTGTGATATATTTCGAATAAATGAAAAATCAGCTCGAACAATATGAAGATCTGCTAGTATTTCACGAGATTTTTCAACAAGTCGTACAATATACACATTATTTTTCTTCAATCGCATTTTTTTACGAACAAGTAATTCTACCGTCACATCATATCCTTTTTTCAAAAGCGTATAAATCCTTCTTGCAATTGCCGCATTTTCTGTTTGAATATCGATAGATAGACGACGGTTTGAAAAAGAAAGCGATCCGTTCATTCGAAGTAACGCCGATAATTCTGCTTTCTCACAGCATTCTTTCACTTCAAGATTCGTCAACTCTTTCTTTGTTTCTGATGCAAATGACACAGTCAACACCTCCTTATACGATTATTATGGAACAAAATTCTTGTCCTATATGAATGAGGAGCGCCACCTCAAACGAGGCAACGCACATTTATAACAATGAATATAAAATCGAAGCTAACTTTAACGTATCATGCCTTACAACACGATCATCATACTTCGCTAATCCCTCTTGAATAACATCAATATTATTTTCAGCAAAACGTTCTTCATCCACTACAACTGGTGTAGACATTTCTTCCTCATATAACTTACGTAATTCACAAGGAATCTCACGGTTATTTACAATTGCAGTATTGATAAATGGTTGCCCTAAATGATCGTGTAACGCCTGCACATGATCAAAAGCAGTATATCCCATCGTTTCACCCGCTTGTGTCATAACGTTACATACATATACCTTCTTCGCCTTTGCAGCAAGAACAGCGTCCCCAATTTTGTTAACAACTAAGTTGGGTAATATACTCGTATACAAACTTCCTGGCCCGAAAACAAGTAAATCAGCTCGTTTAATCTCGGCCAACGTTTCATGCAATGGCTCTACATCTTCTGGAGTTAAAAAGACACGATTAATCTTCTTTCCGTAATAAGGAATCTTTGATTCACCTGTGACAATTTCTCCATCTTCAAGTTCCGCATGAAGTACCGCACTTTGATTCGCTGCTGGTAATACACGTCCTCTGACATTTAATACTTTACTTGTTTCCGTAATTGCATGGAAAAAGTCTCCCGTAATCGAGGTCATACCTGCCAACAATAGATTTCCTAACGCATGACCTTTCAGTCCGTCTCCTGTTGTGAAACGGTGCTGAAATAAAGCTTCCACCAGTGGCTCTACATCCGATAACGCAACAAGTACGTTACGGATGTCACCTGGAGGTGGAATTTCTAGCTCATCACGTAATCTACCCGAACTGCCACCATCATCAGCGATTGTAACAACTGCTGTAATATCAACAGGATATTGCTTTAATCCTCTTAATAAAACAGAAAGTCCAGTCCCGCCTCCCATGATGACAATTTTAGGCTTTCTCTCTTTTTTCATCCCTTAATGGCCCTTTCTCTTCTCCACATCACGATGAGATACATGAACACTATACTCTGGTTTCAAATGTTTCCCAAGGTATTCTGTAAGCGTAACAGAACGATGCTGTCCACCTGTACATCCAATTGCAATTACAAGTTGACTTTTGCCTTCTCTTTTATAATGAGGCAGCATGAAAGTAATCAGATCCGTCAACTTCTCTAAAAACTTATGTGTCTCATTAAATTTCAGTACATAAGAAGAAACTTCTTCATCTAGTCCTGTTAATGGCTTCATATGTGGAATGTAATATGGATTTGGTAAAAAACGAACATCAAATACTAAATCTGCATCAATTGGAATACCGTACTTAAATCCAAATGACATAACATTTACACGAAATGCTTGCTCAGTTTCTGTTGAGAATAAGTGAACAATTTTTTCACGTAATTCTTTCGGTTTTAAATCCGATGTATCAAGCACAATATTCGCTCGTGCCTTCATATCTGTTAATAAATTGCGCTCTGCTTCGATTCCCTTTAACGGCAAACCAGTTGGTGCAAGTGGATGCGAACGTCTCGTTTCTTTATAACGAGTTACAAGCGTACTATCTTTCGCATCTAAAAATAAAATATGAGGAATAATCCATGTACGTTCTGATAAATCATCAAGTGCTCCCCATAAATGTTCGAAAAACTCGCGGCCACGTAAATCAATACCAAGTGCCACTTTATTCATTTTCCCTTTTGAATCCGCCATAAGCTCAATAAACTTTGGCAATAACATCGGTGGCAAATTATCTACACAAAAATATCCTAAATCTTCAAAACTTTGTAAAGCTACTGTTTTTCCAGCTCCAGACATCCCTGTAATAATTACCATTTTTATATCATTATTCTCTGTCATCGTATCCTCTCCTTGACGGTTTAACTCGGATCTAATCGATATGAAAGCAACTCAAAATCTGGGGTATATACAAATGTACCGTAGATTATGCCATTTCCTTTAATTAAATAATCAATAATGTGATAATCTCCTGGCGCCATTGCTAAATCATCAATTTTATCAAATGTATGCCAACCAATGATGCCTTCTTCGCTCTCTAGTTTGTTTTCTCCTGCAAAATCTGTCGCTAAAAAGGAGAACATCATCCATTCAGAAACAACTTTATCACCTTCTTGGATGACAAAGGTGAAGACCCCCTTTAACGCTGGGTTTTTCAAATAAATACCTGTTTCTTCGCGATATTCGCGAACAACGGAATCTCTTACAGTCTCACCACGCTCCATTTTCCCGCCTGGTGCAACCCACCAATTTCGGCGAGGTTTTTGGAGTAAGAGTACTTCATTATCTCTAATTAACACACAGTTTGTCACTCTTTGCATGTTTCTTCACCTCAGCTACTTGCAGTAAAATTCCTCACTGCATACTTCTTTCATTATACTATCAAAAACAGTTTGCTACAACGAAGGAGCCAGTCCTCTTTCGCTAAGCATATGCTACTCAGCAATTTTAAAAAAGCTTTCCATAACAAGCAATGTAAATGCTTAGACTTTTAATGAATAGCATGAAAAATCCCCTTAACGATTTTTATCGCCAAGGGGATTAAAGCCCTTATTTCTTACCGAAATAAGTAACAATCGCAAATCCTAAAATAAAGGTAATAATTGAACTTATAATTGAAAATCCGCCGGTCGGAATCCCGGGGAATACAATTACAATCGAACCGATTACAAGTCCAATAATTGCCGCAAATGTCATACTTTTATAACGATCTAATAAAAAACTAATGCCTTTACTACTTACAACGAACCCTACCATAACACCAGCACCGATAACCACGATTAAAGGTAAGTTAAGTGTAGTTAAAGCGTTAATTGCTGTTGGATACACACCAATAATTAATAAAATAAACGATCCACTAATCCCAGGAAGTAGCATGGCCATACTAGCCATCCATCCTGCGAAAAATAAACCAATTGCATTTAAAATTGTTAACGTCGTAATTGGATCTGCTGCCTTATCTGGTTTAAAGAAAGCTGTAATCGCAACAAGAATTGCTGCAACTATTAATAAAACGATGTGCTTACCTTTAAACGAAGACTTTGCATCAGCTTCCCTCATTAACATCGGTAATATACTAATAATTAAACCGAGGAAGAAAAATTGAGTCGGTTCATAATGATTTGCAAGTAAATATTTAATAACGTGACTTAACGTTAAAAATGCCGCTGCCACACCAGCTGCAAGGGGAATTAAAAATCCTAAATGTTTTTTCCATTCACGACTAAAGAATCCACTAATTGCCGCAAGCAATTGTTCATAAATCCCTAACACAACAGCGATTGTACCGCCGCTCACACCAGGAATTAAATCACTAACGCCCATACAAAATCCACGATATATATTACGCCATTCCATACTGAATAAATTCCTCATTTCTTATAGTGATTTTTTCCGTAAAGTCCAGTATATCAATAAGAAAGCTTATAATCCTTATATTTTTTGACAAAACTTTGACATTTTCACACAAAAAAAGAAGAAAGCTCCTGTCGGTAGCTTTCTTCTCACAAGGTATATTATCCCTTATTTTTCTGATACAGTTTTTAATTCCTCTAATAATTCTTCTACGTAATGTTGTGCGCTTTGTGCTGCAATACTACCGTCACCTGTTGCAGTTACAATTTGACGAAGCATTTTTTCACGAACATCACCAGCTGCGAAAATACCAGGAATTTTCGTTTCCATACGTTCGTTCGTTTCAAGGTAACCATTTTCATTTGTAATACCTAGTTCAACAAATGGTTTTGATAATGGTAACATACCGATGTATACGAATACGCCGTCAGTTTTGACTTCTTTCTCTTCTCCACTGTTTACGTCTACAAGTGTTACACTTCCTACTTTACCACTTGCTTCGTTAATTTCTTTTATAGTGTGGTTCCAAATGAAATCTACTTTTTCGTTTTGGAAAGCACGGTCTTGTAAAATTTTCTGTGCACGAAGCGTGTCACGACGGTGAACGATCGTTACTTTTGATGCGAAGCGTGTTAAGAACACACCCTCTTCAACAGCAGAATCTCCGCCGCCAATTACGATAAGTTCTTTTCCTTTAAAGAATGCCCCGTCACATACTGCACAATATGATACACCTCGGCCGCCAAGTTCTGTTTCACCCGGTACACCAATTTTTTTATACTCTGCACCGCTTGCAACGATAATTGCACGTGCTTTATATTCTTTTTTACCAGCAATAATTGTTTTGTATTCCTTACCATCGATGACTTCTTTCACATCACCGTATGCATATTCAGCACCAAATTTCTTCGCATGCTCGAACATTTTATTTGATAAGTCTGGTCCTAAAATAGACTCATAACCTGGGTAGTTTTCTACATCTTCCGTGTTTGCCATTTGGCCACCTGGAATACCACGCTCAAGCATTAATGTGCTTAAATTTGCACGAGATGTATATACTGCAGCTGTCATACCAGCTGGTCCTGCACCAATAATAACGACATCATAAATTTTTTCTTCTGACACACTATTCACTCCTATCCATTCCTACACAATTAAGTTACCCTCATTATACTGTTAGCATCATTTTTTTCCCAATGATTTGCTTATCTTATGTGTGCGTACGCTTAACAGCTTGCACATACTTTCGGACAGTCGCTACAGATACATTATATACATCTCCAAGCTCCGACTGTGTCATTTTATTTCCTTGTTCGCCGCGTACAATGTATTCAATCGCAGCTGACCAGCCGTACACATTTGTAAATATGTCTCCAGATGTATATAAACGTATGAACGTACAAAACCAAAAGTGTAAACACTCTTCAATTAATTCATCATCTTTTTTCGTATAATTGTATAATGCATCCGCGATTCGTACGCACTGCTCAAATTGTTGTAAATCAGCTGGAATACTCTTATGACTATTAAGTAAAAAGAAGTACTTTGCAAGTTGCGATACGATGGGAACACCGTTCTTCGCTTGCGTTATATCAAAGAAGAATCCAACCTTCTCCGGCGTTGACAATTCATTCATTAAATATAAAGCTAGCATTTGTTCTTCTAACGTCGCACTTTGCTGAAATGATTTTCGTAATTCTTCAAATAACACGTTTTGTCCTTCATCTGCTAAATTCAGCGCATTCCACGGTTCTTTTCCCTTTTTATCAGGATGCAATTCCACGACATGTTGCCACATTTTTTCAGCTAGTTGCTGATCTTTCACCATATAAGCAGAATATGCAAACCAATAATAAAAACTAACGTCTCCTTCGTATCCTTGACGCTTTAATAGTTTGAACCATTTATATGCATGCTCGAAATAACCAATTGTTGCAAGTGTAGTTCCCAATTTCAAACGATGTTCAAATGAAATCGGATATACTGAAACTAGCTGTCCCGCTAACGCTTCTACTTGTTTATGCTCTCCAATTGAATATAGAAAAATAAGCGTATTACAAAGCGCATGTATATTACCAGGATTTTTCTCTAAAATCATTTCTGTTAACTTCAGTGCTTTGTCTACATTACCCGATTGAAAATGTGCAATGGCTAAATTATTATGACCTGACCAAAATTCCGGATAATCTTTCGTAACAATTTCTAATGTAGCAATTGCTTCTTCCAATTGTCCATTACGAATATAGCGATTCGCTTCTTCCTGCATAACAATTAAATCATCTTCATCTTCAATCTCTTCCGCACCCATTGCTTCTTCTTCCATAATCTCAAGAAGTTCTAATGTATCTTCTACGAATTCTTTCTCTTTTGCAACTTCTAAATAACGATCCGCATATTTCTTCGCCTGTTGAAATAACCCCATATATGCATAATTATTTGCAATAAAATAATAGCACTGTTCAAGTTCTGGATTAGATCTAACTAACTTTAAGAAGATTTGATTCGACTCTTGATATTCACCAGCCTCAGATAATACTGTTGCTAATTGACATAAAATAAACGGCTCCTTCTCACTTTGTGCCGCTCTTCGAAAATATTTAATTGCATCTTGCAATTTTTGCCCTTTGTAAGCTCTCATCCCTTTTTTATAAAAGAATTCCGCTAATTGATTAAAAGAGATAACTTGTCCGTTCTCCTTATATATCCTTTGATTTTTCCCCATATATCCTCCAGTTTTTTGTTTTCTTCGTTCACACATTCTTCTATCTATAAGTATAAACGATTCCGTAAAAAACAAAACAGTATATTATACTCAATTATTTCCTTTTTATTCATAAAAAAAGAGGAGAAATGTTACATTTTCACCATGAACCTTCTCTTGCGATCATTTGCTCTTTCGTATAAATAATACGCATTGGATTTCCACCTACGAAAGCACCGCTCGGTACATCTCTATGAACAAGTGTGCCAGCTGAGACAGTCGCACCGTCTCCAATTTTCACACCTGGTAATATTGTTACATTCGCTCCAATCATCACTTCATTTCCAATGACGATTTCCCCAAGTCGATATTCACGAATTAAATATTCATGTGCTAAAAGCGTTGTGTTATAGCCAATAATCGAATTCTCTCCCACAGTTATCTTTTCTGGGAACATAATATCCGGCATTACCATAAGCGCAAATGATGTTTTCTTTCCTACTTTCATCCGTAAAAAAGTGCGGTACAACCAATTCTTCACAGATAAAAATGGCGTGTAACGCGCAATTTGGATAATAATAAAGTTTTTCATTACCTTCCAAAAAGAAACTGTTTTATACACATTCCATAATGAATTTTCTCCTGAAACAGGATAGCGCGTTGTCCGTCGCACTTAGCTCGCTCCTCTACTAACTTACTTGGACCTTTATGAACGGTTCATATTAGACAAAATCGGTAGCAAATCACTCATTTTATCTAGCATAAAGTCCGGCTTGTAAGCCTCTAAATACGCTCTACCTTTCAGCGTCCATGAAACCGCAGCTGTTTTCGTCCCCGCATTTTGACCACCGACAATATCATGATGATTATCTCCAACCATCAATGCCTCTTCTGGTTTTGCATCTAATAATTCAAGCGCTTTTTGAAGTGGCTCTGGATGTGGTTTCACATGCTCTACATCATCAATTGTCACGACAACATCAAAAAATTCATCAAGCTTTGACAACTGTAATCCCATCTCAACGGTTTGTCTCGCTTTCGTTGTAACAATACCAACTTTATAACCTTGCTTCTTCAACTCTCGAACCGTTTCATATACAGTTTCATATTCTTCTACTAATTCATCATGATGATCATGGTTAAATTCGCGATAACTTGTAATCATCTCTTCAACCTTACTTTCATCAATCTTACTGAAAGTATCATGCAAAGATGGACCGATAAATGGCAACACATCTTCACGCTTATATTGATTTGGATAATATGTATTTAAAGTATGTAAAAAAGAAGAAATAATAAGTTCGTTTGTATTAATTAAAGTTCCATCTAAATCAAATAACACTGTATTTATTCTCATTGCCTTAGTCCTTTCGCCTTCCTGAATATGAAAGAAGCAGCATCTTATAATAAGATGCTACTTTTCTCTAATTTTCCGAATATCTTTTATCAGCTTGCCCCATTTTTCGTCTCACAATAATGAAAATAATAGAAATAACAACAAGTCCAATTGACATTACTTGCGCAATACGAAGTGGTCCTAGCATTAAACTATCTGTACGTAAGCCTTCTACGAAGAAGCGTCCTACTGAATACCAAATTAAATATGTGAAGAATAACTCTCCACGGCGTAAATTCACTTTTCTTAATGCAAGTAGTAAAATTACACCTGCAAAATTCCATAATGATTCATATAAAAACGTCGGATGATAATACACACCCTCAATATACATTTGATTAATAATGAAATCTGGTAAATGAAGACCTTCTAAAAACTGTCTCGTTACTTCATCACCATGCGCCTCTTGGTTCATAAAGTTTCCCCATCGGCCAATTGCTTGTCCTAGTAAAATACTTGGTGCAGCAATATCCGCCAACTTCCAGAATGAAACCCCGCGTCGCTTTGCAAAAAGAATCCCTGTAATAACCGCTCCGATTAAACCACCATGAATCGCCAAGCCACCTTGACGAATATTAATAATTTGACTCGGGTTTTGCGCGTAATATTCCCATTCAAAAATAACATAGTACATTCTCGCAAATAGAATAGCGATCGGTACTGCAATTAATACAAGGTCAACAAATGTATCTTTTGGAATACCTAGCCTTTCTCCCTCGCGAGTTGCTAGCCAAAGACCTAATAGCACACCTGTACCGATAATAATCCCGTACCAATAAACAGGAAACGGCCCAAGTTGGACAGCTACGCGGTCAAGCTGCGGTACAGAACCTAACAGCATATGTATGACCTCCCTCTCCAATGTTTACTCCTGATTTCCTAACTCAATCGCACTCATTAATCGTTCTGAGAACTGCTGTGCTGCATTGACTCCCATACGCTTTAAACGGAAGTTCATCGCTGCTACTTCAATAATAACAGCCAAGTTTCGACCAGGACGAACTGGAAGTGTAATCTTCGTAAGTTCTGTATCAATAATTTTCATCTTCTCTTCATCAAGACCTAAGCGATCATAATTTTTCTTTTGATCCCAAATTTCAAGATTAATAACAAGTGTAATACGCTTATAATTTCGCACTGCCCCTGCACCGAATAACGTCATAACGTTAATGATACCTAGACCACGAATTTCTAATAAATGCTCAATTAAATCTGGTGAGCTTCCTACTAATGTATCTTCATCTTCTTGGCGAATTTCTACACTATCATCCGCAACAAGGCGGTGACCACGCTTCACAAGTTCAAGAGCTGTCTCACTTTTACCAACACCACTTTGACCTGTAATTAAAACACCAACACCGTAAATATCTACTAATACACCATGAACAGCAGTTGTTGGTGCTAGCTTACCTTCTAAATAATTAGTTAAACGACTTGATAATCTCGTTGTCGTTTGAGAAGAACGTAATAAAGGCATGCCTGATTCACGTGATGCTTGTAATAACTCATCTGGTACATCTTGATTACGAGTTATAATAATACATGGCGTCTCCTCGGTACAAAGCGCTTTCATTCTCTCTTGTTTTTGCTCTGTTGTTAACGTATCAAAGAACGTGAGCTCCGTTTTTCCAAGAAGCTGCACACGATCAGCTGGATAATATGTAAAGAATCCTGCCATTTCAATTCCAGGTCGTGATAAATCACTTGTATCAATCGGACGATGAATTCCTTCCTCACCACTTATTAACTCCAATTGAAATTGTTCAATTAAATCTTTTGTCCTTACTTTTGGCATATGTATAAACCTCCACTCCGCTGCGGGTTCAGTCTCGTTTGATGTAAAATTCCATTCTATCGGATATTGTACCATTTTTTTCTGGAAACAAGAAATACGGTTTCTAATAAATAGAAAAAAACATTTCATACGAATAATGAAATGTTTTTCTTTTTGTCATTTTCTCTTTTTTTCATATAGAGGTTCCACAATTGCCTTTTCAATAATCATATTAAAAATTGAAATACAAATTGCGGCAACAATCGCTACACCAAATCCTGATATATTAAAAGCATCTCCTAATAATGAATCTGCTATTTTTAACGTAATCGCATTAATAACAATTAAGAAGAAGCCGAAAGTTACAACAGTAATTGGTAGCGTAATTAAAATTAAAAACGGCTTTACGAACACATTTAAAACCGCCAATATAATACTCGCAATAATTGCAGTTTGTATATTTGCTACGTAAAATGCATCTGGTGCAATCCCTTTTAAAAGCCCCGATACAGCGATTAACACAACGCTATTTACAAGAAGTGATACAATCCATCTCATTTTCTTACACATCCTTTTGACATATATATTTCATCATACGCTAATAGACAATAAACGCAAGTATGATACAAACACTTATATCAACTTATTCTACCCTTTATGCTTGTATACCTACTAACACTTCCTTGCGAAATAAGGACCACACCACCTATGTTCATGAGTTTTCACAAAGGTCCAAGTGAAATCTTTATCTACAATATAGATATCACCTTTATACGCATCGTCTGTCTCACACAATATATCATCCATATGCAATAAACTTGCATCCTTTATTAGCAATACATCATTACAATGTTGGTAGAAAACGTAGCACTCCTTTTTCACTTCATTATGAAACGCTCTCTCTGCTTCTATTCCTTCTAAGCACTTCTTTTTCTTCATCACTTAAATGATTTGCAAAATGATCCTCCCAGCGTTTCCGAAAATATACACCCCACTTTCGGAACTCTCTTACCTTCATATTTTTCTTTCGCAACACCTCTAAAAACTCCATCTTCTCCCCCTATACAATAAAAACCGAGTGTCATTTCCACTCGGTTTTTATTCACACACTTATTGCGATAACTCTACTTCTTTTATTTTCTCTTTCATTCTTGCTTTATCACGATTTAAAATCTCTTTTAAATACTTACCTGTATACGAGCGCTCTTCTTTCACTACTTGCTCTGGCGTTCCGGAAGCAACAATTTGTCCACCTTTGTCTCCGCCCTCTGGTCCAAGGTCAACAATATAATCCGCTGTTTTTATCACATCTAAATTATGTTCAATTACAAGTACCGTCTCACCGCTCTCAACAAGACGTTGCAGCACTTCTAGAAGACGTGCAATATCATGCGCATGTAAACCAGTCGTTGGCTCATCTAAAATATATAACGTACGACCTGTAGAACGACGGTGTAATTCAGAAGCTAATTTCACACGCTGTGCTTCCCCACCAGATAATGTTGTTGCTGGTTGACCTAATTTCATATAACCAAGCCCAACATCTACAAGCGTTTGAAGTTTACGCTTAATTTTAGGAATATTGGCGAAGAATTCTACTCCATCTTCAATTGTCATCCCTAACACTTCAGAAATATTCTTATCTTTATATTTCACTTCTAACGTTTCACGATTATATCGTTTACCGTGACAAACTTCACACGGAACATACACATCTGGTAAGAAGTGCATTTCGATTTTAATAATTCCATCACCACGGCACGCTTCACAACGTCCACCTTTTACATTAAAACTGAAACGTCCTTTTTGATATCCGCGCACTTTCGCTTCATTCGTTTGTGCAAACACATCACGAATATCATCGAATACACCTGTGTACGTCGCTGGATTAGAACGTGGTGTACGACCAATTGGCGATTGATCAATATCAATTACTTTATCTAAATGTTCAAGACCTTTAATCTCTTTATGAGTACCTGGCTTCGCTTTCGCTTTATATAACTTTTGCGCTAACGATTTATATAGTACTTCATTAATCATCGTACTTTTACCTGATCCAGATACACCTGTTACCGCTACAAACGTACCGAGTGGGAATGACATTTTTGCATTCTTTAAGTTATTCTCTTTTGCGCCGACAATCTCTACTTTACGTCCATCACCTTTACGTCTTTCAAGTGGAACTGGAATAAACTCTTTACCGCTTAAATACTTACCTGTCAGCGAATTCTCATCCTGCATCACTTCAGCTGGTGTACCTGCTGACACAACTTGACCACCGTGAATACCTGCACCAGGTCCGATATCAAGTAAATAGTCAGCAGCCATCATCGTATCTTCATCATGTTCAACCACAATTAACGTATTACCTAAATCGCGCATTTCTTGCAATGTACGAATAAGACGATCGTTATCGCGCTGGTGTAAACCAATTGAAGGCTCATCAAGAATATAAAGTACGCCAGTTAGACGAGAACCAATTTGCGTCGCTAAACGAATACGCTGCGCCTCACCACCTGATAACGTACCAGCCGCACGACTTAGCGTTAAATAATCTAAACCAACATTCACTAAGAATCCAACGCGCTCCTGAATTTCTCTTAAAATTAAATGAGCTATTTTTTGTTGCTTCTCCGTTAGCTCTACATTCGAGAAAAATTCTTGTACTTCTTGAACTGAATACTTCGTTACGTCAGCAATCGTTTTATCACCAACAAAAACAGCTAAGCTTTCAGGCTTTAAACGGCCGCCTTTACACTTCGGACAAGCTTGTTCTGCCATATACTTTTCCATTTGCTCACGAATGTAATCGGAACTCGTTTCACGATAACGACGTTCAATGTTTGGAATAACACCTTCAAATAAAATCTCATTTTCCTTTACTTGACCGAATTCATTTACATAGCGGAAATAAACCTTCTCTTCCCCGCTTCCGTACAACACTTTATCAAATAAATCTTTCGGTATATCTTTCACAGGCATATCCATATCAACGCCGTAGTGATTACATACAGATTGTAAAAGTTGTGGATAGTATTGTGAACTTGTCGGTTCCCAAGGTGCAATCGCATGTTCATTTAATGATAAATCCCAGTTCGGGATAACAAGCTCTAAATCTACCTCTAGCTTTGAACCAAGTCCATCACAAGAAGGACACGCTCCGAACGGACTGTTGAATGAGAACATACGCGGCTCTAATTCTCCGATTGAAAAACCACAATGTGGACAAGCATGATGTTCACTAAATAGAAGTTCCTCTTCTCCCATTACATCGATTAACACTCGGCCTCCGCCAAGCTTTAATGCACTTTCAAGTGAATCAGCAAGACGGCTTGCGATTCCTTCTTTTACAACAATACGGTCAATTACAACTTCAATGGAATGCTTCTTATTTTTATCTAACGTAATCTCTTCAGACACATCAAGCATTTCACCATCAACACGTACACGAACATATCCTTGCTTCTTAATATCTTCAAGTACTTTCACATGTGCACCTTTACGACCAGAAACGATAGGAGCTAACACTTGCAATTTCGTACGTTCAGGATATTCAAGAACACGGTCTACCATCTGCTCTACTGTTTGTGATGTAATTTCAATCCCATGATTTGGACAAATTGGCGTACCAATTCGCGCAAATAATAAACGTAAATAATCATAAATCTCCGTTACCGTTCCGACAGTTGAACGTGGATTACGACTCGTCGTTTTTTGATCGATTGAAATCGCTGGTGACAATCCTTCAATCGTATCTACATCCGGCTTATCCATTTGTCCTAAAAACTGGCGCGCATACGCAGATAACGATTCTACGTATCTGCGCTGCCCTTCTGCATAAATCGTATCAAATGCTAATGATGATTTCCCCGAACCAGACAAGCCCGTTACAACGACAAGCTGATTTCTCGGAATGGTTACATCAATATTTTTTAAGTTATGTGCTCTAGCACCTTTTACAACGATAAAATCCTTGCTCTTACTCACTCTTTTCACCCTTCCGCTTTTAATTCTAATAGTAAATCTCTTAGTTCAGCTGCGCGCTCGAAGTCTAACACTTTTGCTGCTTCTTTCATCTCTGCTTCCATCTTCGCAATTGTCTTTTCACGCTCTTTTTTCGTCATTTTCTTAGCAGGAGTTGCTTCGTATGTTTCTGTCTCTTCAGCAGTTGTCGTTGCACGGATTACATCACGTACGCCTTTTTGAATCGTTTTCGGCGTAATACCATGCTCTTTATTGTAGGCTTCTTGTATAGTACGACGACGCTGCGTTTCTTCAATTGCAATTCCCATTGATCTTGTTATACGATCTGCGTACATAATAACTCGGCCGTTTTCATTACGCGCGGCACGACCAATTGTTTGAATTAATGAGCGCTCTGAACGTAAGAACCCTTCCTTATCAGCATCTAAAATCGCTACAAGTGATACTTCTGGAATATCTAATCCTTCTCGTAATAAGTTAATACCGACCAGTACATCAAACTTACCAAGGCGAAGATCGCGGATAATTTCAATACGTTCTAACGTTTTAATTTCAGAGTGAAGATAGTTAACTTTAATTCCTACATCTTTTAAGTAGTCCGTTAAATCCTCTGACATTTTCTTCGTTAAAGTCGTAATTAATACACGTTCATTTTTTGCAATACGATCTTGAATCTCTCCTAATAAATCGTCAATTTGCCCTTCAATAGGTCGTATATCGATTGGTGGATCTAAAAGCCCTGTTGGACGAATAATTTGTTCTATTACTTCTGGTGACTGCTCTAACTCGTACGGTCCTGGCGTCGCCGAAACGTAAATAACTTGATTCGTTTTCTCCTCAAACTCATCAAACATGAGCGGTCTATTATCTAAAGCTGACGGCAGACGGAATCCATGATCCACAAGCACTTGCTTACGTGCTTGGTCCCCGTTATACATCGCTCTTACTTGTGGCACTGATACGTGCGACTCATCCATAACAATTAAGAAATCTTCCGGGAAATAGTCCAATAACGTATACGGTGTTGCACCCGCTGGACGAAGTGTTAAATGACGGGAATAGTTTTCAATCCCTGAACAAAAGCCCATCTCGCGCATCATTTCTAAATCATAACGTGTACGCTGCTCTATACGCTGCGCTTCTAACAACTTACCGTTATCATTTAATTCCTTTAAACGCTCTTCTAATTCTTTTTCAATATTTTCAATAGCGACCTTCATTTTCTCTTCACGCGTAACGAAGTGAGATGCTGGGAAGATT
>NZ_JAKUDW010000112.1:0-16790 GCF_022662595.1 Bacillus cereus group sp. BfR-BA-01524
CAAAAGTGGAAAAATGTTTGTATAGCAACTATGGTATGATAGTTGCAAAAAGGTGGGAATAATGATAAATCTAAACATAGAGGTTTTTTTCATCTCATGAAATAATAGATAGTTATTATTCGTTATATGTAAATTTTTATAGAAGAATGGATAGAAATAAAGTGAAACTTTAATCAGTAGGAGGTTCATCCAAAGCTGATTATTAGCCCACACCAATCGGGCATTTACTGCCCGCAAATAGCGGGATAAATTTTTTGGTTAAATAAAACAAAACCATTGAAATGAATATTTACTTTTGATGGACTACACGAATCGGGTTCTTACTGCCTGTTTGAGCGGGATAAAAGAAGGATAGCAAGATGAGAGGAGGTAGGCATGGGAATACTGAATAGAAGTTCGGTATGTTCTTTTTCGATACATAAAGAAATTTCCTGTGCTAATAAATGATGAAGCGAGCAAGAATTATTTATAACCCTACTTCTGGGCGTGAGCTATTTAAGAAGAGCTTACCAGAAGTATTACAAAAATTAGAACAAGCTGGCTATGAGACATCTTGTCATGCGACAACGGGACCTGGAGACGCTACTGTGGCGGCGAGGCAAGCTGCGGATCGTAAGTTTGATGTTGTTATTGCCGCTGGTGGCGACGGTACATTAAATGAAGTAGTAAACGGTTTAGTTGGACATGAATTCCGTCCGAAATTTGGAATTATTCCAGTTGGAACGACAAATGACTTTGCACGTGCGATTGGTGTACCTCGTTCTATTGAAGAGGCAGCAGATATTATTTGCGAAGGAAAAACAGTGCCATTAGACCTTGGTAGAGCGAACGATACATACTTTATTAACATCGCTGGTGGCGGTCGTATTACAGAATTAACATACGAAGTACCGAGTAAGTTAAAGACAGTATTAGGACAACTTGCTTATTACCTAAAAGGTATTGAGATGTTACCATCATTACATCCAACATATGTTGAAATTGAGTATGATGGAAAATTACTACAAGAAGAAATTACGATGTTTTTAATTACGAATACTCGTTCAGTAGGTGGATTTGAAAAGGTAGCACCGTATGCATCTATTAACGATGGGTTATTCGACCTGTTAGTACTGAAAAAAGGTTCTATCGCTGATTTGATTAAAGCAGCAACACAAGCACAACGTGGTGAACATATTAACAACCCAAAAGTGTTATATACACAAGCGAACCGAATTAAAGTACATTCACCAGATAAACTAATGATTAATTTAGATGGTGAGTACGGTGGAGATGCACCGATGGAATTCGAAAATATATATCATTGTTTAGAACTATTTGTTCCTGAACATCAAGAGGATGCCCTGTAAAGGCATCCTTTTTTACTTTGTTAAAACGAATTGTAAATTGGGAGTTAGTTTGATTTTTATGGTATTTTTACAATTCTTTTATTTTACATCCATATTTTATTGATACACTGGAGGAGATAAGAAACGAGAGGTAGGGTGCTATGGAGAAGGTAAAAGCAATACTATTTGATAAAGATGGGACATTAATGGATTTTCATTCAATCTGGATAAAAGTAGCTGAAGAACTTGTAGCTGAATGTATAAGTTTATATCATTTACCAAGTACAATAGGGCAGACCTTATTAGAAGAGATTGGTGTAGAGGGAGCATTTGTTAATCCGAGGAGTGCAATAGCTGCTGGAACAAGCCTTGATGTAGCGAAGGGGCTTTGTAATTATATTGAGTCTGCTAGAGAAGAAGAGATGCATCAGTGGGTAAGTGAGAAGTTATTTTCCCTTATGTATGAGTATCGTTCGCATATGAAAATGACAGCGGATTTACCGAAAGTGTTACAGGCATTAAAAGATAAAGGATTTATATTAGGGGTTGTCACGGCGGACGATTTTGCACCGACAGAATTATTTTTAAAACAATATAAGTTGGAAAACTTTTTTGATTATATTATAGCCTCGGATACATTCCCGGCGCAAAAACCAGATAAAAAGATTATAGAAGTGTTTTGTGAGAAATTTAATTTAGAATCATGTGAGGTTGCGGTTGTTGGAGATACGCCAACTGATTTACATTTAGCCAAAAATAGCGATTGCTATGCAATTGGGGTGCTATCTGGTACGGGAGACCGTCCAACATTAGAACCACTTGCTGATTTAGTGTTAGATTCTGTTGGGGAGTTTATTTCTCAATCGGGTGAGTTTTTCTGGGAGAAAGAAAAGTCTAATGTGTAAGGCAAATAAGTCTATAAAGACTCTTAATGAGTCTTTATAGACTTATTTTTGTGCCTGGATACAAAGAATATAGGATAAATGCTAGAAAAGAAAGTTGGCATACATTTTGCAATAAAAAGAGAAAACAATGTAAAGAAAAGGATGGGGTACGCAATGAACACGAAAAAATTTGCTAAAGTAAATGAACAAATTCCAGGACCGAAAGCGGCATCTTTATTAGAACGCCGTCAAAATATAGTACCAAAAGGAGTAAGTAACGGCATCCCAACGTTTGTACAATCTGCAAATGGTGCTCTTGTAACAGATGTTGATGGCAATCAGTACATTGATTTTGCAGGAGCAATCGGGACAATTAACGTAGGGCATTGTCATCCAACGGTTAAAGAAGCGCTCCATAAACAAGTCGATCAATACATTCATACTGGATTTAACGTCATGATGTATGAGCCATATATTGAATTAGCGGAAAAGCTTGCGGCATTGGCACCAGGAAGTTTCGATAAGCAAGTCCTCTTTTTAAATAGTGGTGCAGAAGCAGTTGAGAACGCGGTGAAAATCGCTCGTAAATATACGAAGAGACCTGGTATTATCGCATTTTCTAAAGGTTTCCACGGGCGTACATTAATGACAATGACGATGACAAGTAAAGTGAAGCCATATAAATTGGGGTTTGGTCCCTTTGCTCCAGAAGTATATAAAGCGCCATTCCCATACGAATACCGTCGCCCAGAGGGATTAACGGAAGAGCAGTATGATGATTTTATTATTGAAGAGTTTAAGAACTTCTTCATATCGGAAGTAGCGCCAGAAACAATTGCAGCTGTTGTAATGGAACCTGTTCAAGGGGAAGGTGGATTTATCGTCCCAAGTAAGAAATTTGTTCAAGAAGTACGCCGCATTTGTTCAGAGAATGGCATCTTATTTGTAGCGGATGAAATACAAACAGGCTTTAGTCGTACAGGAAAATATTTTGCAATTGATCATTATGATGTCGTTCCAGATTTAATTACAGTGTCTAAATCATTAGGGGCTGGTGTACCGATAAGTGGTGTCATTGGACGTAAAGAAATTATGAATGAGTCTGCACCAGGTGAACTGGGTGGAACGTACGCAGGAAGTCCATTAGGATGTGCGGCTGCATTAGCTGTTCTCGATGTAATAGAAAATGAGAAATTAAATGATAGAGCGATAGAATTAGGAAAAGTCGTAATGAACCGATTCGAAGAGATGAAAAATAAATATCATTGCATCGGTGATGTGCGTGGGTTAGGAGCAATGTGTGCATTTGAGGTCGTTCAAGATCGTAAGACGAAAGCACCTGACAAAACGTTAACGGCTAATCTATGTGCAGAAGCAAATAAGCGTGGGTTACTTTTATTATCAGCAGGAACATATGGAAATGTTATCCGTGTGTTAATGCCTTTAGTTATTACAGATGAGCAACTTGAAGAAGGTTTAACAATAATTGAAGAATCATTGCAAGCTTGTTATGAGCAAACAAACATCGCTCGCGTTTAAAAACTGAAGTATAAATAGCAAACATTCTAGCTGACTCTATATTAAATGCAGAAAATTCACTTTATAATAAAGGTAGTGAAGTGGATCGATGGATTTGAAGTTAGGGGGGCTAGGATGGTTGCAGAAAAGGAACGAGTGTTAATGGATTTAAAAGATGTATTTGAATATGCGTTTGACGAAATTTTTGTTACAGATGAGCAAGGGATCGTTGTACGTGTAAATAGTACATGTGAAAGGCACTATCAACTAGCTGCAGAAGAGTTAGTTGGTAAGCATGTAAAAGAACTACAAAAGGATGGAATCTTTTATCCATCAGCGACATTAGAAGTGATTGAAAAAAAGAGGCCAATTGAACTCGTTCAAACTACAAAATCAGGAGAGTATTTACACGTTCGTACAAGGCCTGTTTTTGATGATGAGGGAAATTTAAGAAGAGTGATTAGTTATTCTCGGGACCTTACTGAACTCTATCAATTACGTCAAAAGGTAGAGGGAATGGATAATCAGCTAAAAACATATAAAAAAGAATTAAGAGAAACATATGAGCATGAAGGACTTATTTTTAAAAGTCTAGCTATGCAAAAAATAGTCGATACAATCAAAAAAGTATCTGTAGTGGATAGTACTGTTCTCGTTTTAGGCGAGACTGGAGTAGGAAAAAGTCGATTAGTACGCCATTTACATGAAGTGAGTCACCGTAAGAATGAAAGTTTCTATGAAATTAATTGTGCGGCATTGCCAACTAATTTAATTGAATCGGAGCTTTTTGGATATTCAGGTGGATCTTTTACAGGTGCGAATCGTGAAGGGAAAAAGGGACTATTAGAATCCGCGCATAAAGGAACTCTTTTTTTAGATGAAATCGGTGAAATGCCGATTGAAATTCAAGCGAAGCTTTTGCAAGTATTGCAAGAAAAAACATTTCGTCCTATAGGCGGAAGAGAATTAAAAAAAGTGGATGTTCGAATTGTGGCGGCAACAAATAGAGATTTAAGCGAGATGGTGAAACAAGGAACATTTCGGAAAGATTTATACTATCGTCTGAATGTCATTCCAATTGCAATTCCCCCGCTTAGGGAGAGAACAGAAGATATTTTGCCGCTTATTTATCATTACTTGCAGCACTTTAATAAAAAGTACGGACGTGATGTGAAACTAGCGCCGAGTACGTTACAAATGTTTGTTGGATATCCGTGGGAAGGAAACAATAGAGAAATAGAGAATGTAATTGAGAGAATTGTTATTACTGTCGATGATGTTGTAACGGTAGAGGATTTGCCACTCTCTATGCAAGAGGCTGCAGTTGAACAATCGGGGCAAAGCCTTTATAAAATGCTGGAAGAGGTAGAGAGAAATATTATTCTTAAAGCGTATAAAACGTATGGATCAAGTTATAAAGTGGCTGATTTTTTGCAAATTAGTCAATCTGCTGCTACTAGGAAAATTAAGAAGTTCATAGAGGAGGAAGAAAACATTGGATAAAAAGGCGACTTTCGTAAGTATAGATAAAAAGGCGATGTATATAAATGGTGAGTGGATTACACTACAAGAACAAATTGAAGTAAATAATCCTGCGACGAAGGAAATATTTGCAACTGTACCAAAAGGCGGAGTAACAGAGGCAAAGCAAGCTGTTGATGCTGCACATGAAGCTTTTAAAACGTGGTCTAAGTTAACGGCAGCAGATCGTGCCACGAAGTTAAAAAAGTGGTTTACGCTTATTGATGAAAATAAAGAAGAGATCGCAGCGATTATGACGAAGGAACAAGGAAAGCCGTTTGCAGAAGCGCTTGGTGAAGTAAATTATGCAAACAGTTTTGTTGAATGGTATGCAGAAGAGGGGAAACGCGTATATGGTGAAATGATTCCTGCTTCTCATCCGAATAAGCGCATTTTAGTTATGAAGCAACCAGTTGGCGTTATGGCAGCTATTACACCTTGGAACTTCCCAGCTGCTATGATTACGAGAAAGGTAGCCCCAGCGCTTGCAGCAGGC
Organism: Bacillus cereus group sp. BfR-BA-01524; assembly: GCF_022662595.1. Taxonomy (NCBI): domain Bacteria; kingdom Bacillati; phylum Bacillota; class Bacilli; order Caryophanales; family Bacillaceae; genus Bacillus; species Bacillus cereus group sp. BfR-BA-01524. The sequence goes on from NZ_JAKUDW010000112.1 coordinate 5,748, forward strand.
TGTACAACCGTTGTGAAACCGGCAAGTCAAACGCCATTAACTGCATTGAAATTAGCTGAATTAGCTCATGAAGCAGATATTCCAAAGGGCGTAATCAATATCGTAACAGGTAGTGCAAAAGCAATTGCTGATACATGGATGGAAGATGGTCGCGTTCGAAAAGTGTCCTTTACAGGGTCAACGGAAATCGGGAAAGAGTTAATGGCTAGTGCGGCGCAAACGATGAAAAAAGTTTCGCTTGAGTTAGGGGGACACGCTCCGTTTATCGTAATGAATGATGCAGATTTAGATAAAGCAGTAGAAGCGGTGATTGGTTCGAAATTCCGTAATGCAGGACAAACGTGTATATGTACAAACCGAGTATTCGTTCAAGAAGAAGTATACGAAGTATTTGTAGAGAAGTTCCAAAAGGCAGTAGGGCAGTTGAAAGTAGGAGACGGTTTCGGTGACGGAACGACTGTCGGGCCACTTATTGATGAGAATGCAGTTTCAAAAGTACAAGAACATATTGAAGATGCTATTCAAAAAGGTGGAACAGTTTTATATGGTGGTCAAAAGGTCGCAGAGTTAGAGGGACATTTCATTCAACCGACTGTAATTGGGTTGGCAAATGATACGATGCTTTGTATGAATGAAGAAACATTTGGGCCAGTGGCACCAGTTGCGAAATTTAAAACAGTTGATGAAGTAATTGAACGTGCAAATAATACACCATATGGTTTAGCTGCGTATATTTTCACGAAAGACATTAGCCAAGCATTCCAAATTAGTGAAGCGCTAGAGTACGGTATTATTGGTCTAAACGATGGTCTTCCATCAGTTGCACAAGCACCATTCGGTGGATTTAAAGAAAGTGGTATCGGCCGTGAAGGAGGCCATTTCGGCATCGAGGAATATTTAGAAATTAAATATATTTCATTAGGACTATAAGTAGTATACTAGAATCTCTATAAGGTAACAGAGAAGGAGATTCTAGTATGGTATATTGGCTATTATTACTTGTTACAATTATTTTTGAAGTAGCTGGAACAATCGCAATGAAACTATCAAATGGTTTAACAAAGCTCGTTCCAAGTGTACTTATTTTCGTATTTTATGGAATTTGTTTCAGCGTGTTTGCTATCGTCGTTAAAAAGATTCATTTAAGTATTGCTTATGCCATTTGGTCTGGCGTTGGAACGTTACTTATTACAATCATTAGTGTGTATTTTTTTAAAGAGCATATTAGCTTATTCCAAGCATTTTGTATTCTCTTTATCGTATTAGGAGTAATTGGGCTTAAAGTATCATCAGCATCATAAAAGGCTATCTTCCTGTGTGGAAGATAGCCTTTTACTTTTATCCCGCTATTTTCCGGGCAGTAAGACCCTCACCTCAAAATTCAGCGAAAGCAAAGAAGTTAGGTGGGGGATCGGGCTGCCCGTAAAAGCCCAATTGGTGAGGGCTAATTAAAGTTTCACTTTATTAAAACGCCCAGTTACCTTTACGGAAGATAGGCTCATGTCTGCCGTCAGCTGTAATACCGTCAATATCAAGCTCAGCTGATCCAATCATGAAGTCGTTGTGTGTGATACTAGCGTTTGCGCCGTTTTCAGCAAGTTCTTCTTTAGACATTGTTTTTCCGCCAACTAAGTTAAATGCATAAGCATTTCCGATTGCAAGGTGGCAAGATGCATTTTCGTCAAATAGTGTATTGTAGAATAAAACATTTGTGTTTGAAATTGGTGAGTCATGAGGTACTAAAGCTACTTCTCCTAAGAAGTGAGAACCTTCATCTGTTTCTACTAAATGTTTTAAAGCTTCTTCACCAGCTTCAGCTTTATAGTCTACGATACGTCCGTTTTCAAATGTTAACGTGAAATTATCGATAATATTACCTGCAAATACTAACGGTTTTGTACTAGAAACTTGGCCGTTTACACCTGTTTTAAGTGGCATTGTAAATACTTCTTCAGTTGGAATATTAGCCATAAATGGTACGTTCTTTTCATTTAAGCTACCAGCACCAGCCCATACATGTTTTTTTGGAAGTTCGATTGTTAAATCTGTTCCAGGACCTGTATAGTGAAGAGCTTTATAATGCTTTTCGTTTAAGTAATCCACTTTTGTATGTAATGTTTCATCATGTTCTTTCCATGCTTCTACAGGATTTTCTAAATCAGCACGAGTAGCTTTGAAAATAGCATCCCATAACTTTGCTTCTTGTTCTTCTGGCGCTACGTCAGGGAATACTTTCGCAGCCCATTCTTTCGTAGGAACAGAAATTACACACCAGCTTACTTTATCGGCTTGTACGTAATCACGGTATACTTTCATCGCTTCTCCAGCTACTTTATGAGCTGTTGCGATACGTGTTGCTTCTACACCTTTTAATAAATCAGGGTTTTCTGCATAGATAGACATAAATGCAGCGCCTTCTTTTGCTAATTCTTCACGAGCATGTGCTTTCCAAGAAGGGAATTCAGAGAAAGCTTCTTCAGGAGCTAGATCGAACTTTAAGCGTGTTAACGTCTCATCATTCCAATCCACATATACGTGTTTTGCACCAGATTTATATGCTTTCTCTGTAACGAGGCGTACAAATTGTACAGCTTCAAGAGGTGCACTAATTGATAAAGTTTGTCCAGGTTGAATATTAACACCAACATTAACTGCAAGAGCAGCATATTTCTCTAACGTTTGTTCAAATGACATATGTATAATCTCCTTTAATTTGAAAGATTTCTTACTATATATAATACAAGAAAATTCTAAAAATATATATAAATATAAAGTAAAAAGAGAGCTCAAAATGTATTGAGCTCTTACATTTACTTAATTGAAGAAACAAACTGCTCTACAGTCGTTGTATGGTGTATACGAACGCGCTTCATCTTTAACAATTCATCAGGTTCACCCTTCGTAATGAATTGCCCAGGTTTTGTCGTTGTCGCAAATTGATAATACTTCTTCGTTTCTGCAACAACCTTATCATCTACATGACCGAATGGATAAGCAATCGCGATAACAGGCTTACCTGTTATTTTTTCTAGCTTTTCTTTTGAACCTTTTAACTCTTCCTCATAGTTTGTAATTTTCGGTAAGTCTGCATGTGTTGCAGTATGAGATTGTACTGAGAAAATGCCGGAATCAACCATTTCTTTTATTTCAGAAGTAGAAAGGGCACCTTCTACATCAACGTTATCAACAATCATATATTCTGTTGCTGCCGGTTTAAAAGTATCATCTTTTAGCTTTTGTAAAACGCGAAATGCATTCATATTATTTTTCATACCGTCATCAAATGTAACGAAAATCGGTTTATTTACTTTATTTATATCGCCCCAGCGTTCAAACGTTAACAGCGTATAACCATTGTCCTTTAAATGTTTCATTTGTGCTTCAAAGTTAGCTGGTGAGACGAATAAGTCTTTAATACCTTGACCATGATAATCATCAATTGCGTGATACATAAGAACAGGAACCTTTTGTTCGAAAGTAATAGTAGATTTCGTAAGCGGGATTGTTTTCCCATCTTCTTTCATTCCTGTTGCTTCAATTTGGAACTCACCGCGTTTTCCTTCAAATTCCTTTATATCAAAAGGAAGTGTGAATTGTTTCTCTTTTTCTTTAGAAGAAAAAGATTTAGCACGTTCCTTGCCATCAGCTGTGCGCCAAATTTTATATTGTACTTCATTTAAAGAATCTTTTATGTCTGTAATATGAATACTTGTGTTTGTAGATTCGTGTGTAACTGCATTATATGAGATTTTACCTTGTTTTTGCACAGTCTCTTCTTGTTTCTTAATCCCTTGAGCCGTTTTCTCTTTTTTAGGTTCTGGACTTACATTGTTAGTATTACAGCCTGCTAGAATGGCAGACGTACATAAAGCAATTGCTGCGTATTTCCTCATGAAAATCACCTTCTATTGTGTAGTATGTTGCATATTGACATTAAAATCCCCACCGCTATAAGAGTGGTGGGGATATACCCTTGTTCATCATATCATTTGAAGAAAATGAGGGGAATATGATTTTTAGGAGGCTATTAAGGTAATAGATTAGTGACTTTGAATAGATGTATTTTTTTGTTTCTTATTAGAATTAATAATAATATAACCGACTACAAAGATAAGAGGAATAATGAAGACATAGATAGGCATTCCCCATACATAATAGCTTTTCAGCGTTAAGACTAGTAAATGTAAGAAATCGAAAATTGCGTGGGCTTTCATAATATCCTCCAATGGTTTTTTGAAAATTATAACATTTTAAACTTGTTATTTGTATAATTTGGAAAGTGATTTAAGCTAATTTTAAAGTAAGAAGAAGACTTATTAATATGCAATTTTGCATACAGGTATGGATTTTATTAAAATATAAAGATTTTATACTATAATAAAAACCGCTATAAAACTAAGTAAGAATAATGTATGGAGTGGAGAATAGAAATGAAATATAAAAAAATAATATATATCTTTTTCATATCGCTATTTATAGTTGGTTGTCAAAGTGAAGTGAGTAAAGCGAATAGTGTGGAAGAGTATATTCCATCGCATCTTATGAATGCGGAAGTGACGGCGGATATTATGACACTAGAATTTCCTTATGAGATAAAAGAGAAATTAGAGAAAATAGGAAATAAAATGAGCGGTAGTATTACAAATAATTTAGATTGGTATTTGAAGTATGCCGAAGAAGAAATTATACCGAAAAAAACGTTTCCTTATCATCAAAACTTAGGTATTACAAAAGAAGAATATGATTTTATGATAGATAAAATGAATAATGCAGAATATGTAAATACCAAAGACGGAAAACTCTTTTTTAAACAGAAAGATCATGAAATTCAAATTCTCTCTGATGAAAATTTGAAGCTAATTAAAAATATTCGAATTGATACAGAGAAGAATATAATTAAAACTCCTTTAGGAGAATGCGAATATGAAGGTGAAATAAAGGCGTCGGATGAACAAAAAGCTACTGGTCCATGGAGTGGGAAGATGTGGACTTTAAAAAGCGATGGATTACTTTATCATTTTTCATTAGGAAAGTTAAAAAACATAAACAAATCTATCATTTACATTTCAATAAAAGGTATATATAAAGATAGGATTATCAATACAGAAGAAGCAGTTGAATTTCACTCGATTTCATAAAGAATCAAAAAAATCACCTTACTCGTTAAAGTAAGGTGATTTTTTATTAAATAAACAATCCAGCGATTGTCGCAGATAAAATAGAAGCAAGTGTTGATGCAAATAGCATTTTCCAACCAAATTTAGAAACAACGCTTCCTTGTTTTTCAGAAAGGGCACGGATTGTACCAACGATTGCACCAATTTGGCTAATACTTGCGAAGCTAATTAAGAATACTGTAACGATTCCAACTGTACGTGGAGCTAATGTTGTAGCTGTGTCTTTTAAATCAAGGATTGCTACAAACTCATTTAAAACAATCTTTGTACCCATAATACCACCGGCTGGGATAATATCTTGAGTTGGAATACCCATTAAGAATGCGAATGGAGAAAGTATATAACCGAAGATTTGTTGTAAAGTAACAGCATGTCCCATTGCGCCTGAAGCTGCACTAATTACGTAGTTTACAACTTCCATTACACCGATAAAGGCGATCATTAATGCGGCAACGATACCAGCTACTTTTAAACCATCAAGCGCACCGTTAATCATTGCGCCGATAAAGCTGTCTCCGAATAGAGTTCTATCAAATTTTTGAATCACTTCATCTTCTTTTTTCGTATCAACTGGTGTTAATAACGAACAAACGATTAAGCTTGAGAATAAGTTTAGCGGAAGAGCTGCTAGTACGTATTTTGCATCTAACATCATTACGTATGATGCTGTAACAGAAGCAGAAACGGAGCTCATCGCAGAACAACAAATGATAAACATACGATTTTTATTGAAATGCTGTAAATCGTTTTTAATAACGATTAACGCTTCACTTGAACCGAAGAATACAGAGTTTACTGCGTGGAATGATTCAACGCGTGGTAAACCAGTAATTTTTGAAATAGCACCGCCGACAACGCGAACGATGAATGGTAAAACACCTAAATAACTAAAGATTGAAAGTAGTGCTGAGAAAAATACGATAATTAATAATACGTTTAAGAAAAAGACAAAATCTCTGTGAATTCCATTAAAGAGAAAATCGACACCTGTCGTACCAAGTTTAATTAGTTTGTTGAAAACTTTACTAATGAAAATAATGATTTGTTGACCAACCTTTGTAGCAAACATAAACCAACCGATTAAAATTTGGAAACCAATCATAATTGCAATTGCACGGAAGTTGATTTTACTTTTGTTGTTTGACAAAGCAAAACATAAACCTAACACGGCAAGAATACCGATAATGCTCATTACATATTGCATGTAGTTGCCCCTTTCAGAAGTTCGTATAAAGTTTGTACATAAAACGCTCGTTATATTACTAAAAATAAAAGAACGAGGTTTTATGTCATACGTAAGATGTCTGACCTTTTAGAAAAATAAAAATAAAAAAAGACCCATATGGATTCACTTTCATCTATGAGAGAAAGCTAATCAATATGAGTCCTTTTTTGCGCATAGGCTAATATTCATTAGTTTTCCCCATAGTCCAGCAATTTAAGGTTGCCGGGTAGAAACTCTCGATCCATATTATCAAGTATATATGAGGTAACATCGTCCGTATTAAATTAGTAGTAGCGTAACATTAACAGAGAAGTATCGTCAATAGCTTTTTTTCTTCCAATAGAAAAAGACCATATAAGTATGATAAAATGTAACGCAGTGTTATGAAAAAGAGAGGTCGGAAAATGAGTACTAAAATGACGCCACCAGTTGAGAAAAACGAGTTTATAGATGTAGTATTTGAAGATTTAACACATGATGGTGCCGGTGTTGCGAAAGTAAAGGGCTATCCTATTTTCGTTAAAAACGGATTACCAGGTGAAGAAGCGCAAATTAAAATTATTAAAGTGAAGAAAAACTTTGCATTTGGTCGTTTAATGAAGCTTCATACAGAAAGTCCATATCGTAAAGATGCTGAATGCCCAGTATATAATCAGTGCGGCGGTTGTCAGCTTCAGCACTTAACTTATGAAGGACAATTACAAGCGAAAGAAAAACAAGTACGTGACGTTATGCAGCGTATTGGAGGACTAGGTGATGTTCCTGTTCATCCTGTACTTGGCATGAAGAACCCGTGGGTATACCGCAATAAAGCACAAGTACCAATCGGAGAACGTGAAGGTGGGCTTGTAGCTGGTTTCTATCGCCAAGGAACGCATGACATCATTAATATGGAATCATGCTTAATTCAGGCAGAAGAAAACGATACATTAATCCAAGAAGTAAAACGTATTTGTGAAAAGCACGGTATCACTGCGTACAACGAAGAGCGTAACAAAGGAACACTTCGTCACGTAATGGCTCGTTACGGACAAGTAACAGGGGAAATTATGCTTGTCTTCATTACACGTACAGCAGAATTGCCGAACAAAAAAGCAATCATTGAAGAAATTGCAGCGAAATTCCCAGAAGTAAAATCAATTGTTCAAAACGTAAATACGAAGCGTACGAATGTAATTTTCGGAGACAAAACGACAGTACTGTACGGATCAGAATATATTTATGACTTTATCGGTGACATTAAATTTGCGATTTCAGCACGTTCATTCTATCAAGTAAACCCAGAACAAACGAAAGTGCTATACGATAAAACGTTAGAATACGCAAAATTAAATGGTAACGAAACAGTAATCGATGCCTATTGCGGAATCGGATCAATCTCGTTATTCCTAGCGCAAAAAGCGAAAAAAGTGTACGGCGTTGAAATCGTCCCAGAAGCAATCGAAGACGCAAACCGAAACGCAGCACTAAACAACATGACAAACGCTGAATTTGGCGTAGGAGAAGCAGAAGTAGTCATTCCAAAATGGTACAAAGAAGGCGTAATCGCCGACACAATGGTCGTAGACCCACCGCGTAAAGGCTGTGACGAAGCATTACTAAACACAATCATCGACATGAAGCCAAACCGCGTCGTATACGTATCGTGTAACCCAGCAACATTAGCACGTGATTTAAAAGTACTAGAAGAAGGCGGATATAAAACACAGGAAGTACAACCTGTTGATATGTTCCCGCATACGACTCATGTGGAGTGTGTGGCTTGGCTTAAGTTAGTATAATAGGAAAGCAGTTGATATAGGAAAAATCTATACCACCTGCTTTTTGGTTTACAAAAATACCATTCATAAGCGATTTTAGTTAAAATAAATATTGCTGATTTTCACAAATTATAAATTGAGATTTTGAAATTGTATTCATAGTGAGAGGATTTGAATTTGAAATGATAGATAATTTTTGGCGTGAATTACCACGACCATTTTTCGTACTTGCACCAATGGAAGATGTGACAGACGTTGTTTTCCGTCACGTAGTAAGTGAAGCAGGTCGTCCGGACGTATTCTTCACAGAGTTTACAAACTCGGATAGCTATTGTCATCCAGAAGGTATGAAAAGTGTACGTGGCCGTTTAATTTTTACAGAAGACGAACAACCGATGGTAGCACATATTTGGGGAGATAATCCTGAATACTTCCGTCAAATGAGTATCGGTATGGCAGAGCTAGGATTTAAAGGTATCGATATTAACATGGGTTGCCCAGTTCCGAACGTTGCATCAAGAGGAAAAGGTAGTGGCCTTATTCTACGTCCAGACGTTGCAGCAGAACTTATCCAAGCAGCAAAAGCGGGCGGACTACCTGTCAGCGTAAAAACAAGACTTGGCTTTAAAGAGTTAAGCGAGTGGGAAGATTGGTTAACGCACATTTTCAAACAAGATATTGCAAACCTTTCTATTCATTTACGCACAAGAGAAGAAATGAGCCAAGTAGATGCGCATTGGGAACTAATTCCGGAAATAAAAAAATTACGTGACCGCATTGCACCAAATACGTTAATAACAATCAATGGAGACATCCTTGATCGTAAAATGGGGCTGGAACTTGCTGAAAAATACGGCATTGATGGCGTAATGATCGGACGAGGAATCTTCAAAAATCCATTTGCTTTTGAAAAAGAGCCAAGAGAGCATAGCAGTAAAGAACATCTAGATCTTTTAAGACTACAGCTGGATTTACAAGATCAATATGCAGAAGTACTGCCACGCTCAATCACAGGGCTTCATCGCTTCTTCAAAATTTATGTAAAAGGCTTCCCTGGAGCTGCTGAATTGAGAAATCAATTGATGAGTACGAAATCTACTGATGAGGTGCGTGCTTTGTTGGATAGGTTTGAGGATAGTGTTGGTGTGGCTCAGGATAGTGAGACGGTTTAACTTTTAAGCAGTTAAATCATTTCATATGTAGTGTATGACATGAGTGAGTTGAAAATAAGCGTAGAGCTGGAAAAGAACAGTGTATTTGAGAAATCAAAGCACTGTTTTTTTCTTTTAGTTAATGTTAAGAGAGAAATCTTTTTAAAGGCATATAAAAAACACGTAAGAGCTCTGTAGATACAATGATAGAGAAAAGTTCGGGTAAGACTATAAAACATATCTTTAAAATGTTAAAGTATTAATTTAGCGGACAATAACTAAAAGGTTAGATTTAAACATGATAATTTAAAGCACGTTATAGGATAAACTTTAACTGCTGAATAAATAATCAACATTTCAGGAGGAAACCCAATGGCAATGAGCAACAACGATATATTAAAAAGAGTAAGATATGCTTTAGATATAAGAGATATAGATATGGTAGAAATCTTTAAACTAGGTGGCGTAGAAGTAACGAAAGAAGACGTAGTTGATATGCTTACAAAAATAAAGAGAGCTCCTCAGCATGAAGCTGAAGATGCGGATGTAATCGAAGATGAGTACGTAAAAACATGCGATATGATGATGTTAGAGGCATTTTTAAATGGATTTATTACTTTAAAAAGAGGAAAGCAAGATCCGAAACCAGGGCAGCCGGCACCTGTACAGAGTAAGGAGAGTGCCAATAACCTTCTTCTAAAGAAAATGAAAATCGCACTATCTTTAACGAGTGAGGATGTACTTGATATATTAGATAGCGTAGGCGTTACGGTAACAAAAGGAGAGTTAGGCGCTCTATTAAGAAAAAAAGGTCATAAAAATTACAAAGAGTGCGGCGATAGATACGCAAGGAATTTCATTAAGGGATTAGGTGTAAAGTATAGAGGATAATGAGTTCGTTAAAGCAGTAAATGATATAATAGGTAGAGTAGGACGTTCGTATCCTACTCTTTTTTATTTGTAAAAATACTATGCTAGGTGATGAAATGGTACATACATATTTAGGTGAGACAATTAATTTTCATATAACTTATAAGAAGAAAAAGTCCGTGCGTCTTTTTGTGGATTCGTATGGAAATGTGGAAGTGCAGGCTCCGAAAGGGACACCTGTTGAATACTTAGTCCAGTTGCTAGAGGAAAAGTGGGATTGGATTCAGACAACTCGTAAGGAAATGGCGGAGCGAGCGCGTGGACCACAGGAAAAGGATTACGATCAAGGAGAAGGCTTTTTGTATTTAGGGAATACGTATCCGATACAGATTTCCCAAGATGTAAGTATTGAGCAAGACAATGCGATTTTTGAAGGGGATAAGTTACATATTTATGTAAAAGAGCTAAAGGATGAGAAAATACAGCAAGCTTTAAAACGATTTTATTATAAGCAGTGTAAAACTTTAGTAGAGAAGAGTATTAAAGCGCATCAAAGTAACTTTAAAACAAAACCACGTTCTATTCGTATTACAGATAGTAGTCGTACTTGGGGTACTTGCGATTCGAATTTACAACTAACATTCAATTGGAAGCTAGCAATGGCACCACAGCGAGTAATTGACTATGTAATCGTTCATGAAATGTGTCATATGGTTCATTTAAATCATGATCGATCTTTTTGGCGTCTTGTCGGGAAGATAATGCCTGATTATAAGGAGATGGAGAATTGGTTAGCGTTATCTAGTTGGAAGATGACGGTTTAGGAAGGGATATCGATTTTTGTCTGTAAATCGATATTT
>NZ_JAKUDW010000113.1:0-16647 GCF_022662595.1 Bacillus cereus group sp. BfR-BA-01524
TTCATCCTGAGCCAGGATCAAACTCTCCAATAAAGTTAGTTTGTCTAGCATCTAAAAATAAAAATTGACGTTTCACGTTGTTTGTTTCGTTCAGTTTTCAAAGAACTACTTGGTCGCTCATTTGCGACTTCCTTATGTTAACATCTTCATTTTTCAATGTCAACTAAGTTTTTTAATTTCTTTTTGTCGTTTTCTGCGTTTCCGCATCAGCGACGGTTATTAATATATCATGCAGTATATACAGGGTCAATACTTTTTACAAAAAAATTTCACATCCCGTTAAAAACTTAAAAATCGCTGTAAAAATCATTATAGCACCCATTCATTCTTCATGGCCCCCTCCTATCCATTTCATATCTTATCCCTTTATCAATTTACACGAGAGTGAAAATTCTAAATTTTATGTTATATTATTATTATAGGAGTGTGGTGAGAATGAGCATTAAGTATTCAAACAAAATCAATAAAATCCGGACCTTTGCATTAAGTTTAGTATTTATCGGCCTCTTCATTGCATACTTAGGTGTCTTTTTCCGCGAAAACATTATTGTTATGACAACGTTTATGATGGTTGGCTTTTTAGCTGTTATCGCTAGCACTGTCGTTTACTTTTGGATTGGTATGTTATCTACTAAGACTATCCAAATTATTTGTCCAAGCTGTGATAAGCCAACAAAAATGCTCGGCCGTGTCGATGCATGTATGCACTGCAATCAACCTTTAACACTAGATCGAGATCTAGAAGGAAAAGAATTTGATGAAAAGTATAATAAGAAGAGTTATAAATCATAAGTATCAAGGGAAATACGAGTTTGCAACACTACAAACGTTTCAACTCATTAAAAAGTTGATTTATTAAGAAATCAACTTTTTAATTGTTTTATTAAATTTATTACACCTATTTTTTCGAAATAACAGTAAACATCCCTGTCATGTTAGGCGAATAATCTTTAAAATCATATTTTTCGTAGAATGACGTTTTACCTTGCGACGCAAACAAACCAATGAATGCTTTATCTGGAGCATTCTGATTTAAGTATTCTACTAAAGTATTCATTATTTCCTTTCCAATACCATTCTTTTGATACTCTGGATGAACCACTATATCTTGAATATAGAAATAGATAGCCCCATCACCAACAATTCTCCCCATGCCGATGATTTGATTATTATCCTTGACTGTTATACAGTAAATCGAATTTTGAAGTGATATTTCCGCCACCTCAAAGTTCATATAATTAGTCCATCCCACAGAATCACATAAATATTTATATTCTTCCAATGTTGGAATGTCACTTTTAATCTCATATTTCTTCAAAATGTCCCCTCCAAGAATTCATTTCCACCAATACAAAGTAAATTCGACAAACTTTTATCTAACCCTCCTTACTAACTTAGCACTGTAAATCCCGATTAACCTCACGCTAATCCTTATATAATAAAGAAAGAGGCTGACGTATAGCCGTCAGCCTCTTTCTTTATTATATATTACGCCTTATGACACTCTGGACAAACGCCATAAATTTCTAAGCGATGACTATTGATAACGAAGCCTGTCGTTTTCGCAGCTTCCTCTTCCAGCTTTTCCAAGCCTCCATAAGGAAAATCAACAATCTTACCACATTTTTCGCAAATTACATGATAATGTTGACTTGTAACATAATCAAATCTACTTGAAGCGTCTCCATAAGTTAATTCCTTTACAAGTCCAACCTCTTTAAACACACGTAAGTTATTATAGACAGTTGCAACACTCATATTTGGAAACTTACCTTCTAATGCTTTATAAATATCATCCGCTGTTGGGTGCGTCATTGATTCCACAAGGTACTCTAAAATAGCATGACGCTGTGGAGTAATGCGTACACCCGTATTTTTCAGCATTTCTAGCGCTTCTTTTAATTCTTCTTTGACCACCGTCATGCACCCCGATTCTATACGGATTATTATTTTATAATTCTTATAAAGAGTGTACTCCTTTTCTTATAAATCGTCAATATTTCTACTATAAGTATGTGGTTTATTTTTATATTCAGGGCTTGTTTTTATGTATCTTTCCCTTTTCCCTCATAATATTACATAGAAAAAAGTGCGACATAATCGCACTTGGAATACTATCATCTGAGGAGGTATGCCCTACACTTCCACTTTATGTAAGGCAGTAAAATATGTATAGACACTTGCCTTGTTTCTGCATATTTTATCTCCACTATAGATTTATTTTATATAAGAAAGAACATCCTCAATATGTCCTTTCACTTTCACTTTACGCCACTCTTTTACAAGTTCACCGTCTTTATTAATAAGGAATGTAGAACGCTCGATTCCCATATACTCTTTCCCAAAGTTCTTTTTCAACTTCCAAACATCATATAACTCTGCTACTTTATGATCTTCATCTACTAAAAGTGTAAATGGCAATTCATGTTTCTCAATGAATTTCAAATGTCTATTCGCTGAATCAGGACTTACTCCAAGAATAACCGTATCCTTCTCTTGAAATACTCCATACGCATCACGAAAATCACATGCTTCAGTTGTACATCCTGGCGTCATATCTTTCGGGTAAAAATAGAGAACTACATTTTTACCGCGGAAATCAGCTAGGCTAACTTCTTCTCCGTTACTTCCCTCTAATGTGAATTCTGGTGCCATTTCTCCTACTGTAATCATAGTTATCACTCCTACTCTTTTCCTTTACTATAACAAATGCTTCCTTATTTTTCATTGCCTATTACAGACCTCATCACAAAAGCAAAAGGGAGTGTATATCCAATTAGCGCTTCTGCGATTGCAATCCATCGCCCAATTCCAATCGGAGATATGTCACCATATCCAACAGACAATAAAGTAACTGCGCTAAAATATAAACAAACTTCAACGAGTTGAAAAGAATGAGCATTCAAACTTTCTCCGTCCTCTTTCAAAACTGAGAAACCCATTTCCTCTAATACAACGTAACTTAATCCAAACGCGATCAGTACTGTTGTATAGATCAAAAATAATGTGGCCAAATTATACAGCGAAAAAAAACGCGTTGAATCTGAATATGAACTCCATAATAATTGGACACTTTTCAAAATAGCGATTGCTGCAATTAATAGAATAAATCCCCATAACATGTCCTCCACCTCATTTTATATGTATGAGGTGGAGGACTGATTTATCCCTTAGAAACGAACAAGCTTCTATAATTAATTACCCGCGCCACGGTACCTTTTTACTCCTTGGTTCCAGAGGTTGATTGCAATCGTAAAACAGATAACACCAACAATTGGCGTCGCGAATGCATAACTATTCCATTCTGTTTTTCTTAAAAAGTATGCTGCTGGATATACTCCAACAAACGCAAACGGTAAAACAAACGTTAAAATGAAACGAATTACACGATTATAAATATTAACAGGATAGCGCCCGTAATTACCTATGTTATACATAAGGGGCATAATTGAACTTTTCGCATCCGACCAAAAACCAAGGCTCGCAAGCGTAACAAATATCCCTCCATATACAAGCGCTCCTCCTCCTACCATCAATATAAATAAAAAGAAATCATACCAGTAAAAAGATAATTGTAACTCCACAGCTGCATATCCCATTACAACAATCCCTGTAATGGCTCCAATTAAAGATTCAAGTTCCATTCTTTCTAATATAATTTGAAATAAGCTATGAATCGGTCGCGTTAATACACGATCCATCTCCCCTTTAATAATGTATCGATCATTAAAGTCCCATATATTAAAGAAAGCTGAAAAAATGGCAAATGGCACTAAAAAGAACCCATAAATAAAGATTACCTCTTCTCGACTCCATCCCTTCAATGCTTGTGTATGCCCAAATACAACGAGAATAAATATTAAATTAACTGCTTGAAGCGATAAATCAGAAAGTAAACCAACGATAAAATCGCCTCGATACTCCAATTTCGTTTTTATATATTGACTTGCATATTGTAAAAATAAGTTTATATATAGCATCTCATCATCCCCCTTGTACAATTAGACGTTTTCTCGCCGTTCTCCACATGAGTACAATTGGAATAATAAGTACAATTGCCCAAATCACTTGAAATACTAAAGCCTCATACAACTTACTCCCCTGTATACCTTCAGAAAAAATCATACTTGGAATATAACTAATCGCCTGAAACGGTAAAAACATCATTGCTTTTTGGGCCCATAACGGATAAAAACTAATTGGTAATAATAGACCTGAAAATAAATCAATAACAACGCGTTTTGCATACATAATTCCACTATTATTAAATAGGAAAAACGTAAGCATTCCCGTCATTAAATTAATTTGTGTATTAATAATAAAACTAAATATTAAAGATAAGAAGAAATATAACCAAGTTTGAAAATTCGTTGTAATTTGCAACGAAAATAATAACGTAACGATAACCATGCCTGGAATAGAAAAGAAGGCAAAACGGAATATTCCCTCGCCAAGACCTTGCATAACTTTCATTCCCAAATAGTTATACGGACGAATTAATTCTACAGCCACACGTCCTTCTTGAATCTCCATCGCAATTTCCCTATCTATATTATTAAAATAGAAGGCACGTGCCATCCAAGCGATTGCGATATACGTGGTCATTTGCGAAATAGATAAACTTTCAATATTCTCTTTTCCGCTATAAATTGCTTGCCATAAGAAATAGTAAGCACCGATATTAATTGTATAAATTAAAATCCCGCTATAGTAATTTGTACGATACGCAAGCATCATTAAAAAGCGAATTCGAATCATTTCAATATACTTACCCATGCGTAATACCTTCTTCATAAATGTTACGAATAATTTCCTCTGTAGACACTTCGTTAATTTTTAAATCTTTAATTTGAAATGCTTGTACTACTTTAGAAATAAGCATTGAAATAATAACTTCTTCATTCGGAATTTTTGCAACCCACGCGTTTTCCTCTTTCGCTTTCGACCAAACGACATGATTATCTGGCATAACCATTGATAAAGCCTGATAGGAAACTGGTGCAACAAACTGAAAGTGTATTTCCTTCTCTGCTCCCCACTGCGTACGAAGATTATTTAAAGAACCGTCATACATAATATTTCCTTCATCCAGCATGATAACACGCTCACATAAAGCTTCAATATCAGTAATATCATGAGTAGTTAATAAAATTGTTGTTTTATAACGTTCATTCATTTCTTTTAAAAATTCACGTATTTTCAATTTCACAAGTACATCTAACCCAATTGTTGGCTCATCTAAAAATAATAACGGTGGATTATGAATTAAGGCTGCTGCTAATTCACAACGCATCCTTTGACCAAGAGATAATTTTCGAACTGGTTTATCTAATAAAGGTCCTATATCTAACGTTTCAATTACGTGCTCCATATGCTCCTTATACTGAGCGTCTGATACACCATACACCTTCTTTAATAAACGAAACGATTCTTGGACTGCAATATCCCACCAAAGTTGCGAGCGCTGTCCAAAGACAACACCAATTGTTCTTACAAATTCTTCTCTTTGTTTATGTGGATTCATTCCATTTACTATGATTTGCCCTGATGTCGGAGTCAAAATCCCCGTAAGCATTTTAATTGTTGTTGATTTACCAGCACCGTTCTCACCGATATAACCAACCATTTCACCTTGCTTTACAGTAAAAGATACATCATTTACTGCTGGTACTATTTTATAATTACGATTTAATAAATCGCGAAATGCACCCTTTAAGCCCGGACGACTTGAATAGGCTGTAAACTCTTTACGTAACCCTTGTACCTCAATTACCGATTTCATAATCGGACCCCCCTCCTAAATGTCACAACGAATAGTTTACCCAACTGCCTTCGCTATCACAAACAATACGTCTTTTCGAAAAACATGTTAGAATAATACATAGATTTTTGTAAGGAGATGAATTGTAGTGAAATTCACAAAGTCAGAAGCATTACATAAAGAAGCTTTAGAGCATATCGTTGGCGGTGTTAACAGTCCTTCTCGTTCTTTTAAAGCAGTTGGCGGCGGCGCTCCTGTTGCTATGGAACGCGGGAAAGGCGCTTATTTCTGGGATATAGACGGAAATAAATATATCGATTATTTAGCAGCATACGGTCCTATTATTACTGGACATGCTCATCCGCATATAACAAAAGCAATTACAACAGCTGCTGAAAATGGGGTACTTTATGGAACACCAACAGCGCTAGAGGTAAAATTCGCAAAAATGTTAAAAGAAGCAATGCCTGCATTAGATAAAGTCCGTTTTGTAAACTCTGGTACAGAAGCAGTGATGACAACGATTCGTGTTGCTCGTGCTTATACAGGTCGCACAAAAATCATGAAATTTGCTGGTTGTTACCACGGTCATTCTGATTTAGTACTTGTGGCAGCTGGATCTGGTCCTTCTACTTTAGGAACTCCTGACTCAGCTGGCGTACCACAAAGTATCGCACAAGAAGTTATTACCGTTCCATTTAATAATGTAGAAACTTTAAAAGAAGCGTTAGATAAATGGGGTCATGAAGTAGCAGCTATCCTTGTAGAACCAATCGTTGGAAACTTCGGTATTGTAGAGCCTAAACCAGGATTCCTTGAAAAAGTGAATGAACTTGTTCACGAAGCTGGCGCACTAGTAATTTACGATGAAGTTATTACTGCTTTCCGCTTTATGTACGGTGGTGCTCAAGACTTACTTGGTGTGACACCTGACTTAACAGCGCTTGGTAAAGTTATTGGCGGCGGTTTACCGATCGGTGCTTACGGTGGTAAGAAAGAAATTATGGAACAAGTTGCTCCGCTAGGACCTGCATACCAAGCTGGTACAATGGCAGGAAATCCTGCTTCTATGGCATCAGGTATCGCTTGTCTAGAAGTGCTTCAACAAGAAGGACTTTACGAGAAATTAGATGAACTTGGTGCAATGCTTGAAAAAGGAATTTTAGAGCAAGCAACGAAACATAATATCGACATTACATTAAACCGTCTAAAAGGAGCTTTAACTGTATACTTCACAACAAATACAATTGAAGATTACGATGCCGCACAAGATACAGACGGTGAAATGTTCGGTAAATTCTTCAAGCTTATGCTGCAAGAAGGAGTTAACTTAGCACCTTCTAAATACGAGGCATGGTTCTTAACGACAGAACATACAAAAGAAGATATTGAATATACAATCGAAGCTGTCGGCAGAGCATTTGCTGCCCTAGCAGACAATAAATAATCCCGTCATTAAAAGGAAAAAAGAAAGCTCACCTTTCTTTTTTCCTTTTTTCTATTTCATAAATTCCGTATTAATAGTATAATTATTCATAATTATCTGTTTTATATTCTTTTACAGCATTACTATCTCTGTGTACAAGGTGATTTGCACCTTAAATAGTAAGATTATTCTAACTTTTACAAGAGGGGGGATTGACGGATGCTCAATACAAAAAATACATGGACACCGTCTTTATTTCGAGATTATAGAAATGCAGAACACGATGCGTGTGGAATCGTTTCCGTTATGGAGAAACGAAAAATTGCTACAAAAGAAAACATTGACCTTTGTATACAATCACTCGTCAAAATGAATCATAGAGCTGGTTTCATTAATGGCGAGGGCGATGGGATCGGCATTCACATTGATATACCAAAAGCGCTTTGGAATGAAAAACTAAAAAGTAGCGGATATAATCCAACGATTGTGGATCATCCCCACTTTATCGTTGGACATTTTTTTCTAAATAAAAAAGAAAACATTACTATCTTAAAAGATTATATTCGTACGCAATTAAACAACAAAAACTTTACAATCATTTTCGAAAGTGATGATGTAACAAACTCGGATGCACTCGGTCCACTTGGTAAACAAGAAGAACCTTTATTTTGGCAAGTTGCCCTTATCGCAGAAAACGAAATTACAAATATTGAGCAAACATTATTTGCTGTCACAATAAAAATAGAGGAAAACGAAGCAATTCATGTTGCTTCATTAAGTCGTGATCATGTTGTATATAAAGTTCTAGGTGCTGGTGATACACTTGTTGCCTACTATAATGATTTACAACATCCACTTATCGCTTCAACTATGACATTAGGACATAACCGCTACTCTACTAATACATTATCTAATTTTTTTCGTGTACAACCATTTAGCATTCTCGGACATAATGGTGAAATTAACACAATTGCAAAATTACGCGATCAGGCTGAAATGATTGATGTACCACTTACTGCTGGAGGCAGTGACTCTCAAGATTTAAACCGCACCTTAGAAACCCTACTTGTTCAATACGACTACAGCTTATTTGAAGCAATGGAAATTCTATTCCCACCAATTATTAATGAAATTAAACTTTATGAAACACCTTTACAAGATTTATATACGTATATACGTGAAGCATGGGGACATTTTGCACAAGGACCAGCTGGAATCATTTCCCGTTTTAAAGATGAAGCTGTTTTCAGTGTTGATTCCCTTGGATTACGCCCCGTATGGAAAGTAGAGACAGAGAGCTCTTTTATTTTCTCTTCTGAACCTGGAGTTGTATCACCAACTAAATATGTAGCAGAACCAAAACCACTCGCTCCTGGAGAAAAAGTCGGATTAAAATGGAATGAACAAGATGAACTTGTTCTTTATGAATATGACAAATATCAAATCCAAGTATATAACCGTTTTAAAAAGCGAATTGATACTACCAATTACCATTTAAATTTATCTATCCCTGAAACGAAAAAAATCCAAGGGCTATGTGATTCTGTTCAAGTTGAAACGAAACAATACGTCGCTTTCGGATGGGACCGAGAACATATTCAGCTCCTTGAACAGATGGCAACAAAAGGCGTTGAGCCAATACGCTCACTTGGGCATGACTCACCACTTGCCGCACTTGATACTGATAGACGAAATATCGCTGACTTTATTAAAGAAAGTGTAGCTGTTGTTACAAACCCTGCAATTGACCGCGACCGTGAAATTGAACACTTCTCTACACGTACTGTACTTGGAGAGCGTCCAAGTTTATTAATCGGTGCAAAACGGCCATTTGTAGTTGAAATGCTTTCACCGATTATTTTAGAAGGCAGTGTGGCACAACCCATTGCAGAGGAATTACACACAATTACGTACGAACAACTCATAGAGCTATTTATGACTCATAACTCTATCGCCACAATCTCTGCTACATTCAGTTTGTCAGAAACCCTGCAATGTGCATTAAGCCGCATTAGTTCTGAAGCGATAGCTGCTGTTAACAATGGTGCTTCTCTACTAGTATTAGATGACGCAAAAGCCCATCTAAATGAACGCTTGTGGATTGATCCACATTTAGTTACCGCTAAAGTACATCAAGCATTAAGTGAAAATAAATTACGCCGCAATTGTTCTCTCGTTATACGTTCTGGTGCCCTTCGCTCCTTACATGACATTGTCACGCTATATGGATTAGGAGCAGATAGTATTAATCCATATTTATTATTCGCGACTGTAAATGATGGAACAAAAACACCAATTACGAATCTGTATAATGCACTTAATAAAGGATTAGAAAAAGTCATTTCAACAATTGGAATTCATGAGTTACGTGGTTACGGACGTCTCTATTCATCTATTGGGTTACATGAGGAAATCGCAAATATATTACAAATTACAAATTTCTTCGGTTCAAATGATTTAGCTTTTTCACTTGAATCACTTGCTGAAGATGCAAAAATACGAGCAGAGGATTATAACAATCCTAAAATTAGAATGCGAAAATCATTTCATATATTCCCGCGAATTTGGAAAGCAATTGGCGATGTTGCAAAAGGAAATTCTTATGATGATTACCGTGACAAGTTAAGTGAACTAGAAGAGAATAATCCAATCGCAATCAGACACCTTGTTCAAACGAAACAAACAAAACATGTCGTTCCAACTGAAGAAGTATCTATCGGCATTCAAAATCATAATTTACCATTTATTATTAGTTCTATGTCATTTGGTTCTCAAAACGAAATCGCCTTTCGCGCATATGCAGAAGCGGCCGATCAGCTAAATATGATTAGCTTGAACGGTGAAGGCGGCGAAATTAAAGATATGATTGGGAAATACCCACATACACGTGGACAACAAGTGGCATCTGGACGATTTGGAGTAAATGCCGAACTACTAAACTCATCAAACTTAATTGAAATCAAGATCGGTCAAGGCGCAAAGCCTGGGGAAGGTGGACATTTACCTGGTTCAAAAGTGACAGCCAAAATAGCTGAAGCACGTAATGCGACAATCGGCTCAGATTTAATTTCACCTTCTAATAACCATGATATTTATTCAATTGAAGATTTAGCTCAAATGATTACAGAAATTAAAACAGCTAATCAACTTGCCAAAGTAGCCGTGAAAGTCCCTGTCGTTCCTAATATCGGAACAATTGCTGTCGGTATCGCCAAAGCTGGTGCTGATTTTATTAACATTAGCGGATTCGATGGCGGAACAGGTGCTGCACGTATTCACGCATTGCAGCATGTAGGTCTTCCTGTAGAAATTGGTGTTAAAGCCGCTCACAACGCTTTATTAGAAGCAAGTATGAGACATAAAGTAGAGATTTGGGCAGATGGTGGTATTCGAAGTGTAAATGATGCCTTGAAAATCATGCTCCTCGGAGCAAACCGTATTGGATTTGGCACACTATCAATGATTGCAATCGGTTGTACTACTTGCCGTGGGTGCCATCTAGATACTTGCCATGTTGGAATTGCGACACAAATTGAGTCTGAAGCACAAGCAAAAGAACATGGATTACGCCGCTTCGTCCCGCGCGAATTAGAAAGCGCAGTTGCCGGCCTGTTAAATTTATTCACCTCTTTCGGTGTAGAACTAAAACGATTAACAGGACAGCTTGGATATACAAATTTACAAGCAATTGTCGGGCGTTCTGATTTATTAGAGCAAGTTCGAGGCGAAAATTTATTAAACTTATGTAATTTACTACAAATAATAGAACATCCATCTGTTACAACAACAGAAGACGTACCGGAAAAACAATTTAAAACCGTTCATTCCGCTGACTCAAAAGAATTAGTAGGCGTTGGTGTAGAGCAACGCGTTATGGGTGGTCTAGAATCATGTTATCGCGTTCGCAGTAAACTATATGAAGCTACTCAACTTGAACCACTTACATTAAAGTATACGAATGGTTCTATTCCCGGAAATGGGTTAGGTGCTTACAATAGTGAAAATTTATTTATACACGTAAATGGCGGCGCACAAGATGGCATTGGTAAAACTTCCTTTGGTGGTGGTATTTATATCACGAAATCAAAAGGAAAAGACGGAGTATATTATAACGGTTCTGTCGGAAAAGGATTTGGATATGGTGCACAAAAAGGGGCACTATACGTGCAAGGTAACGCTGATGCTCGCGCTGGCATTCGCCTTTCTGGGGCAGACATGATAATTGGAGGTAGAATAACAAAACCACTCCGTGAAAAAGAGCACGGAAATATAGGGGCATACTCCAATATTAAAGGGTTTGCTTTTGAATATATGACAAATGGGCGAGCGCTTGTTTTAGGTGACCCTGGTCCATGGATTTGCGCCGGCATGACTGGCGGTATTGTTTATTTGCGTCATGATTCAAACTTAGGCTTAACAGAACAGGCCTTAAAAAGAAGAATCGCAAAAGGGGCAAATGTTACATTACAACCAATTAGTAAAAATGGTTTGAAAGATGTAACTGAATTATTGCTAGACTATATTCGTGTACTAAACGAGCATGAGCAATATGAGGAAGTTGCTTTGTTAACTCCGTTATTAGATGATATACAAAACCAGTTTTTTGAAATTATCCCGAAAAAAGAACAGGCAGATCCATCTATCTCAACAGAGTAACATGAGTAATTTTCATTATTAAGAAAAAATTGACGAAGTACACTTCTCATAGTAATCTATAGTAACAATTTGAGACCTGCTGAAATTCAGCAGGTCTTTTTACTAAAAACTGATGTTTAAAAGAAATTAGGAAAAATTATAAAGTGAAACTTTAATTAGCCTACAGCAATTGAACGTTTACCGGCATCCAGCTACTGAATTTAGAGGCGGGAATCTTACTGTTCACAATTAGCGCGATAAAATAAATACTAATTTCTTTTAACGTCACTAAAATATCACTTGCTAACATATTGTAATGAATGTATAGTATCATGTTGTACATTCATTATGACAAGAGAAAGGATCTTATTAAGGGTATGAAACTTGGTGCTCGCATTTTAAAAACGGGTATTGCCATCACGTTAGCTTTATTTGCTTGTATTTTACTTCAATTACCGAGTCCGGTATTTGCGGGAATTTCAGCTATCTTTGCTGTTCAACCGTCTGTATACCGTTCTTATTTAACCGCACTTGAACAAATTCAAGCAAATGTAATTGGTGCGATATTTGCTATCGCATTTGCTACTGCTTTTGGACATAATCCTTTTATTATTGGATTAACATGTATATTAGTAATTGCTCTTACACTGCAATTACGATTAGAAAACACAATATCAATTGCTTTAGTAACAGTTATCGCCATTATGGAGTATCAAGGCGAAGATTTCTTTAGTTTTGCCTTACTTCGCTTTGCAACGATTATGATTGGTATTATTGCGGCTTCACTTGTAAATTTAGTATTTATGCCGCCCAAATATGAAACAAAACTTTATCATCGTATCGTTGATAATACAGAAGAAATTGTAAAATGGATTCGAATGAATAGCAGGCAAGCTTCTGATTTTACAACGCTAAAAACTGATATTGATCGTATGAAAGAAAAAATGATCAAACTAAACCATTACTATTTGCTGTATAAAGAAGAAAGAAGCTACACGAAAAAAGTAAAGTTCGCAAAAATTCGTAAGCTCGTTTTATTCAGACAAATGTTAGCGACAACAAGCCGTGCTTTAAGTACGTTAAAATCATTACACCGTACTGAAAATGAACTGCGCTATATGCCGGAAGAATTTCAGGAATCTATCCAAAACGAACTTGACTCATTAACGCATTATCATGAACAAGTTTTATTAAAATTTATTGGTAAAGCAAAAAAACAACAATCAGTTGAAATGCTTGATGAAGTTGAAACAGGTAAACAAGAATTAATTGATATCTTTATGGAATATCAAAATAAGGACGATGAAGAAGCATATAAAACATGGTTACACCTCTTCCCTCTTATTTCTTCCATCATTAACTATAGTGAAGAAGTAGAGCATTTAGATTTACTTGTAGATAGCTTCTACACATACCATAAACCAGAAAAAGAACTCCAAATCGATGATAAAAAAGAAGACGAATAAAAAAACAGCTCCTTTTATGCTAAAGGAGCTGTTTCTGTTATATGTTGAAGTTGATATAAATTGTAATAAAATCCTCTTTTTCGCATTAACTCTGCATGAGAACCAGTCTCTTTAATCTCACCGTCTTCAATGTAAATAATCGTATCAACATGCGTAATCGTCGCTAATCGATGTGCGATTATAATCGTCGTCCGGTCAGCAGCTAACGTCTGAAGCGCCTCTTGAATATACCTTTCATTTTCTAAATCTAATGCCGAAGTTGCTTCATCTAATATAAGGACCGACGGATTCTTTAGAAACACTCGTGCAATTGCCACGCGTTGTCTTTGCCCGCCCGATAGCTTCACACCACGTTCTCCAACGACAGTATTATAACCATCTGGTAAGTCTATAATAAAATCATGAATTTGCGCAGCTTTGGCAGCTGCAATCACTTCTTGCTCTGTAGCTTTCGGATTTCCATATAAAATATTAGCTCCAATTGTATCGCTAAACAATAAATTATCTTGCAGTACAATTCCAATATTACTACGTAAATTTCTCATATTATACTTTCTTACATCTATCCCATCTACATAAACCGCACCTTCAGAAACATCATAGAAACGCGGGATCAAACTAGCAAGAGATGACTTTCCTCCCCCACTCGCTCCTACAAGCGCTACTTTCTCCCCAGGCTGCATAGTTAATGACAGGTTGTGTAATATCTCTTTTTCATCTGCATTATAACGAAAAAAAACATTATCAAATACAATTTCTCCATTTAATTTTTTCGTTTGTACCGCATTTGGCACATTAACAATATCGTATTTTTCATCTAACAGTTCAAACACTCGGTCCATCGATGCAAAAGATTGTGTTAATGTTGTAGATGAATTAACAAGGCGGCGAAGCGGACTATATAAACTATCCATATATCCAACAAAAGCTACCATCGTTCCTAGCGTTAACTGCCCCTGAATTACTTCATATGCTGCAAAACCAATCACAAGTAACGGACCTAAATCTGTTAACGTATTTACTGCCGAAAATGTTCTCGCCGTCCAACTTGTATGGGTTAATGCTTTCGTTAAAAATTCATTATTTCTTTTTTCAAACTGCTTCCCCTCATACTCTTCTAACGCAAAGCTACGTGTCACTTGCATCCCTTGAATACGTTCATGCAAATACCCTTGCATCGTCGCTAACGCTTGTGAACGCTCTTTCGTCAATTTCCGAAGACGTCCGAAAAAATATTTCACTGCAATTACATAAATAGGTAAAATAAATAACGCAACAAATGTTAATTTTATATTCATAGAAAACATAACAATGATGGCAATAGCAATTGTTGCAGTATCTAACCAGACGTTCATCAAACCAGTAATTACAAAATCTTTCGTTTGTTCTACATCATGGATGACGCGCGAAATAACCTCTCCTGTTTTTGTATTGGAGTAATAACGTAAACTTAACTTTTGTAAGTGACCGAAAATATACTTCCGTAAATCATACAGTATTGTATTTGCGATACGCTGCGCGAAATATTGACGATAATATTCAATCGGTGGTCTTAATACCGCAAAAATAAAAAAAGCAATTCCAATCGCTGTTATTAATTGAGATGTTTTATCTTGAAGTGAACCTCCGCCTTGAATTACATCATCGATAATATACTTTAATAACCACGGCATAATAAGTGGGATACCAAACTTAACTAGTCCAATAATAATTGTAATAGCGATAAGCCATCGATATGGTTTAACAAATTGTAAATATCTTTTTATGCCCTGCACATAATCCCCCCTCTAATAGGACAAACCTGCCGGGAAGCCCCCTGCAGGTTTGTTTTAATTTCTGTACATTAAATATCGTTCATACCACATATCTACGAAGTCTGGTGCGAACGGACCTTTTCTTTGATGAATCCACTGTGTTAAATGTGCTACATTTCGTTTTAAAATTGTATCGATAACAGGTGGATACTGCATAATTTGACTATGTTTTTCATACTCATCTTCATCTAGAAGCGTATATGTCATATCTGGATACACTTTAATATCTAAATCATAATCAATATACTTTAATGCTTCAGAATCATACGCAAAAGGGGAGCTTAAATTACAATAATAATATACGCCCTCTTCCCTAAGCATCCCAATCACATTAAACCAATAGTTGGCATGAAAATAACAAATTGCTGGTTCACGCGTAATCCATGTTCGGCCATCCGATTCTGTAACTACTGTACGATCATTCGCTCCGATCACAAGACTCTGTGTCCCTTTTAAAATTGTTGTTTCTTCCCACATTCTATGAATGGAGCCATTATGTTTATAACTATGTATTTGTACTTTTTCTCCTTCTTTGGGAAATCCCATATATGCTCCCTTCTTTCAACTGCAAATGCCCTTTGAACGGCATTCACTTTTCTTCTATTATAACTTTTTTGTCAAAATTTTAAAACTAAAGGGATAAGACTCTATTTTCCACACTGAATATGCAGGAGGTTTAACGTTGAATACAATAATACCCAATCTTCTCAGAAAACAAGGATTGTACTGTATTATTTATAAACGAGGACATGTAATAGAAAAAGCCCCTCTCTATTTGAAGGACTTTTCACCTGAAGGCAATAATATATCTTATCCTAAATTTGAAATCATTTTTTCAGTTTCAAAAGATTTTATCACACTATTCGTTTGCTTTTCGAATTTTTCATGTAATAGCTTCAACGCTACTTCTGTTCTATATATTTCTTGGCGAATAAAATGTAAGTCTTTTTTATCGCACGTATCCTTTTCACTCATTTCAATTTGCTGATACTTCTCTAAGTGTGATTGCAATTTTAACAGCTCATCCATCGTTTCCAATTGTTCTCCCACCAACTTATCAAAATCGTTCATTACTTACCCCCTTTTGGATTTCTTCATCAGTTATTATTCCTAATTACATATTTCTAATCTTTAACTTCCTTCTCCTTTGACAACATTTGTTGACTTATTAGAAGTTATGTCGTTCACTTTCTTTTCATTACAATGACCCACACACAAAGAAAACACTTCTCTCGAATTGGAGAAGTGTTTTTCTTTCATTACTCGTTTGAACTAGAAGATTGCGATTGTTTTGCAGCTGACTTAGCATTTTGTTTTTTCACAGCATGCACGTCTGTTTCAGTTGCAAATTCTGTACCATAACTAGCGTTTGCACTTTGTGTACCAGAAGCTTGTGCTTTCTTTGCTTCTGATTGTGCGTTTGCTTGTTTTACTGCTTGTACATTTGTTTCAGTTGCAAACTCTGTACCATAACTAGCATTTGTACTTTGAATACTAGCACCAGAAGTTGCCTTGTTATAACCTTGTTGTTTTTTACTCATCTTT
>NZ_JAKUDW010000114.1:0-16438 GCF_022662595.1 Bacillus cereus group sp. BfR-BA-01524
TTAGCGAAGCAGAAAGCCTCGCAAGGTGATGGGGATTCGGGAGATGAAAAGGCAAAGGCAATTGCAGCGGCAAAAGCGAAAGCAGCAGCTGCTGCAAGAGCGAAGACAAAGGGAGCTGAAGGTAAGGAAGAGAATGAGCCGAAGCAGGAAGAACCGTCAGTAAATCAGCCGTATTTAAATCAGTATGTTGAGGCTATTAGGGAGAAGGTAGGAGAAGGGGCATTAGTAGATTCCTACATTAATAAACTGTCAAAGGATGTGCCAACTCTTGTGGTGGATCCTGCAAAATATTATGAAGTGATGGAGTCACTGCGATTCCATGAGGGACTTGCTTTTGATTATATGTCAGAGCTACATGCGACGGATTTTGTGACACATATGGAAGTGTATGTTCATTTGTTTTCATATGGTAAGAAACAATCGGTAGCGGTGAAGGTAAAGCTAGACCGGGAAGCGCCGCAAGTCGAATCTGTGACAGCGCTTTGGAAAGGGGCTGACTGGCCGGAGCGAGAAGCGTACGATTTGCTAGGCATTGTATTTAAAGGGCATCCGAATTTAACGCGTATTTTAATGCCAGATGATTGGGTAGGATATCCGCTTAGAAAAGACTATGAACCGTATGATGTGGAGGTGTAGCTATGATCCGCACGGAAGAGATGCTTTTGAATGTAGGACCTCAGCATCCGAGTACACATGGTGTGTTCAGGCTCGTAATTAAGATTGACGGGGAAATTATTAAAGAAGCTACACCGGTTATTGGGTATTTGCATCGCGGGACGGAAAAGATTGCTGAGAGCTTACAGTATACGCAAATTATTCCTTATACAGATCGAATGGACTATTTATCAGCCATGACGAATAATTACGTCATTTGCCATGCTGTAGAGACGATGATGGGGCTTGAAATTCCAGAGCGTGCCGAATACTTGCGAGTACTTGCGATGGAGCTAGGAAGAATTGCAAGCCATCTCGTTTGGTGGGGGACAAATCTTCTTGATATAGGAGCGGTCAGCCCGTTTTTGTACGCGTTTCGTGAACGAGAGATGATTATAAATTTATTAAATGAATTATGCGGTGCCCGGCTTACTTTTAACTATATGAGAGTTGGCGGTGTGAAGTGGGATGCGCCAGATGGTTGGATTGAAAAGGTGGAAGAGTTTGTTCCGTATATGAGAGAGCAATTGGCAGGTTATCATGATCTTGTTAGCGGTAATGAGATTTTCTTAAATCGTGTGAAAGGCGTTGGTATATATAGCGCGGAAGAAGCGATTTCGTATTCTTTAAGCGGAGCAAATTTGCGGTGCACCGGGGTAAACTGGGATCTTCGCAAAGATGAGCCGTATTCGATTTATGATCGTTTTGATTTTGATATTCCTGTTGGAAACGTGGGAGATGCTTGGGATCGCTACGTTTGCCGAATGCAAGAAATCGAGGAGTCTTTAAAGATTGTTGAGCAAGCGGTTCAGCAGTTCCCAAAAGAGGGAGCTGTGCTGGCAAAAGTACCGAAAATTATTAAGGCACCTAAGGGAGAAGCGTTCGTACGTATAGAATCGCCGCGCGGAGAGATTGGTTGTTATATCGCTAGTGACGGAAAGAAAGAGCCGTATCGTTTGAAGTTTCGTAGGCCATCTTTTTATAACTTGCAAATTTTACCGAAATTATTGAAAGGTGAAAACATCGCTAATTTAATTACGATTTTAGGTGGAGTTGATATTGTACTTGGGGAGGTTGATGGCTAATGATTGAGACGCTCTTACAATCACCTTCAAGCTGGACGAATTTCTTCATTTTTTTCGGATTAGCGGTACTTCTACTATTTGCAGTCCTTGGCTTCGTTACATATGGAATTTTGGCAGAACGGAAAGTGATGGGGTTTATGCAAGGGCGGATTGGACCAAATCAGGTTGGAGGCCGATTCGGTTTACTGCAAACGGTAGCTGATGTTTTAAAACTATTATTGAAAGAAGATAGTATTCCGAAAGCAGCAGATAAACCGCTGTTTATATTAGCGCCTGTCATTGCATTTGCACCAGCATTTATGGTGCTTGCAGTTATCCCGTTCACTGATAAATTTCAATTTGCAGATATTGGAGTCGGGTTACTTTATTATATTGCTGTTTCCGGTATTACGACGATAGGTGTCGTAACTGGGGGATGGGCATCGAATAATAAGTACTCCCTTTTAGGAGGGATGCGTGCGGCGGCGCAAATGATTTCTTATGAAATTCCGCTCGTAATGAGCGGAATTGGTATCGTTTTGCTAGCTGGTAGCCTGAATTTAAATGAGATTGTAGCGGCGCAGGAGAAGGTTTGGTACATTTTCGTACAGCCAATTGGCTTCGTCGTTTTCTTAATCGCAGCAGTTGCAGAGTTAAATAGGACGCCATTTGATTTGCCGGAAGCGGAGTCAGAACTTGTTTCTGGATATCATACGGAATACTCAGGTTTTCGCTGGGCGTTTTTCATGCTTTCAGAGTACGTATATTTCTTCGGGATGGCATCGTTAATTACAGTGCTCTTTTTAGGCGGATGGAATCCAGTCATGTTTCTTGGATTTATCCCAGGTGCCGTATGGTTTGCTTTGAAATTTAGTAGTGTAGTCTTTCTATTAATTTGGTTCCGCGTTACGTTCCCGCGTATAAGAGGTGACCAGTTAATGGAGTTTGGATGGAAAGTATTATTGCCGATTGCACTTGCAAATATTTTCTTAACGGCATTGATTAAGGAGTTATTCTTCTAATCTATGAGGGGGGTGCCAGTAAGAGATGAAAGGACTATTTAAAGGATTAAAATATACATTAAGTAATTTGAGCAAGAAGAAGGTAACGTATGATTATCCAAATCAACCGTTGCCGTTGCCAGACCGTTTTCGGGGGATTCAAAAATTTTATCCGGAGAAATGTATTGTTTGTAATCAATGCTCTAACATTTGTCCGACAGACTGTATTCAGTTAACAGGAAAGAAACATCCGGATCCTACGAAAAAAGGGAAAATTATCGACACGTATGATATTAATTTTGAAATTTGTATTCTTTGTGATTTATGTACAGAAGTTTGCCCGACAGAGGCAATTGTCATGACAAATAACTTTGAACTCGCGGAATATTCACGTGATGACTTATTTAAAAATTTGCAGTGGCTTGACGAAAACGACGAAAACGTCAGGAAGGAGAATAAGGCATGAATGGCGAGTTTGTAGCATTCTTTATACTATCCTTGTCTGCAATTATCGGCGGTGTTCTTATGTTGAACTTAACGAAAGTTATGCACATGATGCTAGCTCTCGTTCTGACATTTCTCAGCATTGCAGGTTTGTATTTTCTTTTATCAGCCGAATTTATAGGCGTTGCACAAATTTTACTTTACTCTGGTGCAATCACAATTATTATGATTTTCGGCATTATGTTAACGAAACATAACGCGGAAAATGAATCGCGTCTTACTCTTCGAAAATGGATTATCTTCTTTGCGGTTGTAGCATTTGGAGCGTTTATGTATTTCGCTGTTAATAATGTTGATTTTGCAAATGAAAGCACACAAGGAAGTTTACCTCTCCATGAAAACAACACACTTCAAATCGGTACGCTTCTCTATTCAAAATATATTATTCCATTTGAACTAACGTCAGTTATTTTACTTGTAGCACTCGTTGGCGCGATTATACTTGCGAAAAAGGATGAGAAAGAGGAGGATTCCAATGAGTAGCGTTCCGGCTTCTGCATATTTAACACTTGCGATTATTTTGTTTTGCATCGGTCTATTTGGAGCTTTAACAAAGCGGAATACAGTAATCGTATTAGTTTGTATCGAATTAATGCTGAATGCTGCCAATTTAAACTTAGTGGCGTTTAGTAAATTAGGCCTATTTCCGAATTTAACAGGTCAAATTTTCTCACTGTTTACGATGGCTGTAGCGGCAGCGGAAGCGGCGGTAGGACTCGCTATTTTAATTGCTTTATATCGTAATCGTACGACAGTTCAGGTGGATGAAATGGATACGCTCAAAGGATAGCATTGTGACCGAAAAAGGGGGAAGGAAACAATGATCGATTATGCATGGCTCATACCGCTTTTCCCACTCGTTTCGTTTTTGTTACTTATTATATTCGGGAAGAAAATTAGAGAAGGAAGTAGCGTACTTAGTATTTTTTTCGTCTTTCTCTCCTTTATACTTGCGGTACTTGTGTTAATAGAAAGGTTTTCAGAAGCAAGCGTGAAGCATAAGTGGGTGTGGCTTAGAGCTGGAGATGTGGATATATCATTCGGCTTTGAAGTGACTGCATTAGGAGCTTTAATGTTATTTATCGTTACGCTTGTGAGTCTACTTGTACATGTGTATTCGAAAGGTTATATGAAAGGTGATGAACGATTACCAACCTTTTACGCATATTTAGGACTCTTTACATTTGCGATGTTAGGGCTTGTTATATCAACGAATTTATTACAGCTTTATATATTTTGGGAATTAGTTGGCCTTGGCTCATTTTTACTTATCGGTTTTTATTTCTTTAAAGAAGAAGCGAAGGCTGCTGCAAAAAAGGCTTTTATTATGACCCGTATTGGGGATGTTGGTTTATTTATCGGGATGATTTTAATTTTTTGGTACGCAGGTAGTTTTGAATATGACGCAATATTTAGGGCGATTTATACAGGGGATTTACCTCCTTACATGATTACGATAACGGCGATATTAATTTTTATCGGGGCGATGGGGAAATCAGGTCAGTTCCCGCTTCATACGTGGTTGCCAGATGCAATGGAGGGGCCAACGCCCGTTTCGGCACTTATTCACGCGGCGACGATGGTCGCAGCTGGCGTATATTTAGTAGCGACGATGTTCCCTCTATTTTCAGCAAGTACAGTGGCGATGCAGACCGTGGCAATCGTTGGAGCTTTCACTGCAATCTTTGCGGCCTCTATCGGTCTCGTGCAAACAGATATAAAGAGAGTACTTGCTTATTCTACAGTTAGCCAGCTCGGGTATATGATGCTCGCGTTAGGTTCTGCCGGTTATGTAGCTGGTGTCTTTCATTTAACGACACACGCCTTTTTTAAAGCACTACTATTCTTGGCAGCAGGAAGTGTAATTCATGCAGTGCATACGCAAAATATTAATAAAATGGGCGGTTTACAGAAGAAGATGAAAGTAACAGGTGCGCTATTTTTGATAGGTACACTTGCAATTAGTGGGGTTCCACTCCTTTCTGGGTTCTTTAGTAAAGATGAAATTTTGGCTGCGACTTGGATGAATGGTAATTACTTTTTATTCGTATTAGCAGTAATTGCGGCATTCTTAACGGCATTTTACATGTTTCGTCTATACTTCCTTGTCTTTACTGGGGAAGCGAAGACGAAGGAAGATGTGCATGAGTCGCCCCGCGTTATGACGTATCCAATGATTGTTCTCGGCGTTCTCGCAGTAGTGGCAGGATATATAAATACACCATGGTTTGGGACGTTTCTCGGAGATTGGTTGACGAAAGATGTAGGGTTTAAGGTTGAAGAAGCGCATGGGCCAGTTTGGATTATGATTGTTGCGACGCTCGTTTCATTTGCGGGAATCGCTCTTGCATATTTCATATATGGCAAGAAATCAATTTCTAGAGATTGGGCTGGGGGTACGGAAACCTCGCTTTATAATCTTTTGAAAAAAAAATATTATGTGGATGAACTATACAACATGACGGTGATCCCTATTACGAAAGGAATCGCTCATGTGCTTCGCTTATTTGAAGTGTATGTAGTCGAGGGAATTGCAGTTTTAATTGGAAGCGTAGTTAAAGGCACAAGTAATCTTGGATCGAAACTTCAAAACGGGAATGTACAAGTGTACGGTACTGTAACGGTGGTTTCGCTCGCTGTACTCGTTATTATTTTGCTCTATACAGGAGGGGATTTACGATGAATGATTTGTTGTTAACGTTCTTCATTTTTTCCCCGCTTTTAGGAATTTTATTGCTTGTATTAACACCGAAAAAGGAATTGCGTACAGTGCGGGCGCTTGGCTTATTTGGGACGGCACTTCCATTTGGAATCGCTATCGTCCTCGCTTGTACATATGCTTCTGGAAAGAGTTTGTCGCTATTTGATGAAAAGGTGAAATGGATTAAGTTCGGAGATTTTACAGCGGTGGATAAAAGGTGGTTTTCTATTTATTACGAGCTCGGTATTGATGGTTTGTCGCTTGTTATGATGGTGCTGACGGCTCTTCTAGCGATGCTCGCAGCAATTGCAGCCTTTTCTATTAAAAGAAATTTAAAAGCATTTTATATGCTGTTACTCATGCTAGAAATAGGGATGCTCGGCGTCTTTGCTGCTCAAAATCTAATGTTGTTTTTTATCTTCTTTGAAATTACGTTGCCACCAATGTTCTTATTGATTGGGAAGTGGGGAAAATTGTCGAGCGAAAAGGCTGCGTATAGTTATTTAATATATAACGGTATTGGCTCAGCTATTTTGCTCATTGTTTTCTCAATTTTGTTCGCGAAAACAGGTACAACAAATATTGTGGAGCTGAAAGAGATATTAAGAAGCGTAAGTGCAGAAGGAGAACTCGTCATCCCAAGTAGCTTGCAACTTGGTGTATTTATTTCCATAATGATTGCCTTTGCAATTAAACTACCTGTTTTTCCGTTGCACCGCTGGATGGTCAATGTGCACATAGAAGCGCATCCAGCTGTAGTTATGCTTCATGCTGGTGTTTTGTTAAAGATTGGAGCGTACGGTATTATTCGCTTCGGAAAAGGGCTATTCCCGGAATATTTTCACGATGTTGCGACGCTAATTGCGATATTAGGTGTAATTAATTTATTGTACGGTGCCTTTTTAGCGCTCATCCAAACGGACTTTAGGAAAGTACTGGCTTACTCTAGTATTTCGCATATGGGAATTGTTTTAATGGGGCTCGCGGCACTTAATGCACCGGGTACACAAGGGGCGTTATTCCAGGTTGTATCGCACGGTTTAATTGCAGCCTTGCTGTTTTTCTTACTCGGTGTTATAGAACAACGTTTCGGAACATCAGACATTACAGCGCTTGGTGGACTCGCAAAAAGTGTCCCAGTACTTAGCGGCTTCTTCTTAGCAGGAGGAATGGCATCGCTTGGATTACCAGGGATGTCTGGGTTTGTTAGCGAATTTCTTGCCTTTCTCGGTTTATTTCAAGGAGAGCCCGTCATTGCTGCCATCGGTGTGATTGGCATCATTTTAACCGCTGTATACGTATTAAGAGCGACACTTCAAGTGACATTTGGAAAGAAAGAGTGGGAAGCAAAATCTGATATACATGGATGGGAGTATGTCCCTGTCTTACTACTTATCTTTTGTATTATTGCAATTGGAGTTATGCCAGAGATACTAGGGGATCCGCTTCAAAATACATTGAAAACATTGGGGGTGAAGTAGGATGGATATGAATACGTTACTTAGCTTATCGTGGCATCTAATGGTGCCAGAATTTATTATTCTCGGCGCCGCCATCCTTCTTTCCATATGTGATTTGTTTTTTAAGCTGAATCATAGATATGTAGCTCTTGGTGCGATCGCTGCCATCGTATTAGCACTTGTGTCATTAATTACGCTATATAGCGAACCAGCTGGAGATATTTTAAACGGATCGTTTGTGTTAGATGGATTTTCAAAAGGGTTTAAAACGTTGTTATTAGGCGCCACAGCTCTCATTTTATGCATCGCAATGAGCGATGATAAGAAGAATCCGATTGAAGATAAGGGCGAATATTATTACTTATTTTTAATGGCACTTCTTGGTGCGATGTTCATGGCTTCTAGTGCTGACTTTATCACCCTTTTCGTTGGTTTAGAGTTACTTTCACTTTCTTCTTATATTTTAGTAGGAATACGAAAAAAGAGCCGTGCATCAAATGAAGCGGCAATGAAATATGTCATTAGCGGAGGAATTGGAACGGCGATCACGCTCTTCGGAATGAGTTATTTATACGGTATTACAGGTTCAACTAACATTGTAGATATGCAAAAGGTACTCACTGGGGAGCTCGCTAGTGGTATTCAGTTATTGCTAGCTCTCGCATTTCTTTTATTGCTAGTCGGTCTCTCATTTAAAATTGCCACAGTGCCGTTTCATATGTGGGCACCTGATGTGTATGAAGGGGCGACTACACCTGTTACCGCTTTTCTTGGAACGATTTCTAAAATTGCGGGGTTCCTACTCATTATTCGTTTGTTCCTTATGGTTTTTGCAAGTGTATTAATACAAGGAGATATGCAATCTTTATATGGGCATATGAGTATATATATTGCGGTGCTAGCAAGTATTACGATGATTGTTGGGAATGTAGTCGCGTTAAAACAATACAACATAAAACGTTTATTTGCTTATTCAGGTATTGCGCATGCTGGGTATTTGCTCGTTCCACTTGTGGCATTATCACCATTTACGCTGGATAGCATGTGGTTTTATATGCTGGCATACATGCTTATGAATATAGGTGCGTTTGCCATTATCCACGGCTTAATCTTACAAAACGATAAGGAAAACATAACGATTTTCACCGGATTATATAAGAGATCACCATTTGCAGCGATCATGATGACAATCTTTATTTTATCGCTGGCTGGGATACCAGGGACGGCTGGCTTCATTGGAAAGATTAACATCTTTTTAGGCGCGCTTCATGTAGAGCCAGCGCATTACGTACTAGCTTCGATTATGATGGGTACGACAGTTGTTTCATTCGTATATTATTTCCGTATTTTACAACAAATGTTTTTCCGCACCGGAGAGACAGAAGAGAGGATACGGTTACCGTTAAATATAAAGGTTGTTATGAGTCTTTGTGCAATTTCGATTGTAATACTAGGGATTATGCCGATGATTGGGTACAATTTCTTTTATGAATATTTTCCATTAATGAAAGATTTCTTCTTCTTAGGGAACGTGGTACAATAGTGAAAATAAAAGGTGTGGAGTCAGTACTCTGCGCTTTTTATTTTGTGTTAACTTGTAATGTAGATATACGTTTTTTGAAAGAAAATCACGATGTAAAATGTAAGATGTCTATGTGCATTTGAAAAAGTGTGGCTCCTACTTATTATGGTATCGTTTTTATATTCTTTCATAAGTAGTAGCTGAGTAAAAAGGGGTCGATTTTTTGGCACAACTTTTAGGGCAACAAGCACTGATTGCCATTGTTTCGCATTTATTGTTTATTACCATTACGTGGTGGGCTTTGCAAGGCATTCACATTGAGCGTTTAATGAAGTCCGGAAAAGTGTTGCAGACGCGAGTATTACTCATCTTAATTACAATTGCAATTGGGACATCTGTAAGTAACTTTTTCCTTGATTATTTAGGCTATTCGAAGAGTTTAACGTATTTAGTAAAGTAAGTGTATAGAACCTCAAATCTCCGTTAACAATGGGGATAGGAGGGGATGAAATTGAAGCTTAAAGCCATTCTTATTGTTGCACTTAGTGTTGTTTTATTTTTGGTTGGATATAGAGAGATGAAACCGATAAGCGATGAACAGAAAATGGAGAGCATGATCAAGGCTTTAGAGAAAAATGATGCTAAAGTAGAAAAATGGTCATGGTTAGCTAGAGAAACAAAAACAATTTCTAATATACATACGTTTCAAAAGTTGTTAAACGATGTGAAGGACAAGGCAAATATTCAAAAGTGGGAAGTAGAGCAATCTCCAGATGGATATAAAGCTACATCCTATAAAAAGTTTGCTTCTCATGAAGAACGAGTAGTAGTAACTTGGAGTAAAGAAAATACTAAAGAAAACACTTTCATTATCTTTGAAGTAAGTGGGGCGAAATGGGACCCGAAGTATGTTCAAAAAGTGAATAAAATTTTTAGTGAAAAACCTATAATTTACACTTGTGTTCAAGGTGTACTGAATGATAAGATTGAAGGTGTTTTGCAAAATAAAACCAATCAGGTTTTGAAAGATCTTTCAGCAAGAGCGATCGAACAAGTAGAAGAAAGAGCATTTGTGTCAGTCTCCGCATACAATAAAAAGTGGGATGACGCTCTTTCAACAAATAGAGAGAAAATAAATGTGCAAATAGCAATACGTTCTACAGACAACAAAGATACAATTGTGGTTGGCACACCGATCATAACTTCTGAGTATTGAGTGAATAGATACTGAAAAAAGGACACGGAGGGGAATAATTTGGAAAAGATCATCGTCCGTGGCGGAAAGCGGTTAAACGGCACAGTGCGTGTTGAGGGCGCAAAAAATGCTGTATTACCTATAATCGCTGCAGCCCTATTAGCGAGTGATGGAAAGAATGTACTATCTGAAGTACCAGTTTTGTCTGATGTATACACAATTAATGAGGTATTACGTCATTTAAATGCTGAAGTCGTATTTGAAAATAATCAAGTAACAATCGATTCTTCTAAAGA
The DNA here is from genome assembly GCF_022662595.1 of Bacillus cereus group sp. BfR-BA-01524. Lineage (NCBI taxonomy): Bacteria > Bacillati > Bacillota > Bacilli > Caryophanales > Bacillaceae > Bacillus > Bacillus cereus group sp. BfR-BA-01524. The sequence continues at coordinate 10,398 of NZ_JAKUDW010000114.1, forward strand.
ACTAAACATTGAAGCACCATTTGAATATGTACGTAAAATGCGTGCATCTGTTCAAGTAATGGGACCATTATTAGCACGTAACGGTCGTGCTCGTATTGCACTTCCTGGTGGATGTGCAATCGGTTCACGTCCAATTGACCAACATTTAAAAGGCTTCGAAGCAATGGGAGCAAAAGTACAGGTTGGTAACGGTTTTGTTGAGGCATATGTTGAGGGAGAACTAAAAGGAGCTAAAATCTACTTAGACTTCCCAAGCGTAGGCGCGACAGAAAACATTATGTCTGCAGCTACATTAGCAAAAGGGACAACAATTCTTGAAAACGCAGCGAAAGAACCAGAAATCGTTGACTTAGCTAACTTCTTAAATGCGATGGGAGCGAAAGTACGCGGAGCTGGAACTGGAACGATTCGTATCGAAGGCGTTGATAAATTATATGGTGCAAACCACTCTATTATTCCTGACCGTATTGAAGCGGGAACATTCATGGTTGCAGCAGCAATTACTGGTGGAGACATCTTAATTGAAAATGCTGTACCTGAACATTTACGCTCAATTACAGCGAAAATGGAAGAAATGGGTGTTAAAATCATTGAGGAAAACGAAGGTGTACGTGTTATCGGCCCAGATAAGTTAAAAGCGGTTGATATTAAAACTATGCCTCACCCAGGTTTCCCAACAGACATGCAATCACAAATGATGGCATTATTACTACAAGCTGATGGAACAAGCATGATTACAGAAACGGTATTCGAAAACCGCTTTATGCACGTTGAAGAATTCCGTCGTATGAATGCTGATATTAAAATTGAAGGTCGTTCTGTTATTATGAACGGTCCAAACAGCTTACAAGGTGCTGAAGTAGGCGCAACTGATTTACGTGCTGCAGCTGCATTAATCTTAGCTGGTTTAGTATCAGAAGGTTATACTCGTGTAACTGAGTTAAAACATCTTGACCGTGGTTATGTAGATTTCCATAAGAAATTAGCTGCATTAGGTGCAACTATTGAACGTGTAAACGAAAAAGTAGAAGAAGTGAAAGAACAAGAAGTTTCTGATCTTCACGCTTAATTGAAATAGTCTCTATGTCTTTTGACATAGGGGCTCTTTTTTTGGGTTATTACTGTTATAGTCAATAAATTCTATACTTATGCACGTACCAGTAAAAATATTTAGAAAATTTCCGTTTTATGCTCTTCCCCCTTAAGTATGTTCTAAAAGAAAGAGTTGTTCCATAAGAATGAATGGAGTAAAGCTTTTATATTGGGGGAAAATAGGATGAAATTTTCAAAGCCACTTTTTATTACAGTAGCGCTCTTAATAGCGCTCGTTATCATTGTACCTGCAGCCCTTGTTATCCCATTTGCGAAAGCAAAAGTAGGGGAAGAAACGGCCTCTAAAACTCCTCCAGCGATAGAAAGCATACCAGCTCCAGGAAAAGTAGATACAGCTGTTCAAGTTGCTGTATATCGTGAGAAACAAAAGAAGGTAGAATCATTACCTATGGAGGAGTATGTGACCGGTGTAGTAGCTTCTGAGATGAATGCCAGTTTTGAAATAGAGGCGCTAAAGGCGCAGGCATTAGCAGCGAGAACATTCGTGGTGCAACGTATGCTGAGCGGAGGAAAGAAAAACAATGCGGACGTGACAGATACGGTGAAAGATCAAGTGTACAAAAGTAAAGAAGAATTGAAGAAACAATGGGGTAATAACTACGAAAATAATTTAAAGAAAATCGAAGAAGCCGTTTCGAAAACCGCAGGACAAGTTTTAACGTATGATGGAAAACCAATCTCAGCATCTTTTTTTTCAACGAGTAATGGCCGAACAGAAAATGCAGCTGACTATTGGGGAAATGATTATCCGTACTTGAAAAGTGTAGATAGTCCGTGGGATCAAGCTTCTCCAAAGTTTACGAGCGAGCAAACATTTACAGTAGCTGATTTTCAAAAACGTCTCGGTGTGAAAGTGCTAGCAGACGGGAAGGTTGGAAACATTAAAGACCTTACGGAAGGAAAGCGCGTAAAGGATGTAGCTTTTCAAGGAAAAACATTAACAGGAAAAGAAGTTCGTGAAAAGTTAGATTTACGTTCTTCTGATTTCACGTGGAAACAACAAGGGGATAAAATCATCATTACAACGAAAGGCTTCGGTCACGGCGTTGGTATGAGTCAATACGGGGCGAACGGCATGGCAGCAGAAGGCAAGAAATATACAGATATCGTCGCTCATTACTATAAAGGCGTTGAAATAAAGACGATGAATGATTATGAAGGAAAATTGATGGTGAAGAAATAGATGTCAGGACTCCCTGGCATCTATTTTTTTGCTTGAAATATCATAATTTTCCATTAATTGTTTGGTATAATAGGATAAAAAGTATTTGGGGGAGACGGAATGGCGCTACTGGAGTTGAAACAATTAGGGAAGACGAACCAGTTACCGGCAATTGAGCTAAAGGTTGAAAAAGGACAATGTATTGTTTTGCAATGTAATAACCATACAGCTAAAGTGTTGCACCGTATTATGATTGGTGAGGAAGAAGCTTCAACTGGCAATGTGCTATTTGAAGGTAAAGCGATTGGAAAGAAAAATTATTCTCGCATCGGCTTTTGTTTTTTGAAAGATGAGGCATATGATCGTTTGAAGGTGAAGGAATACTTTAAGTTTTTACTAGGTCTTTATGAATCGAATATGAGTACGGAAGAAATTGTACAATATGTCGGCCTTTTAGATAAGCTAAACGTTAAGATAGAAAAACTATCATTTTCAGAGAAGCGTCGTCTTCATATTGGACGAATTATGATTCATAATCCGGATTTAGTCATTTTGGAAGAACCAGAGCAAAATGTAGATACAGAGAGTACGGTTATTATTCGAAAAGCAATCATGAAAATGAAAGAACAAGGAAAGGCAATCTTTATTACGTCATCATTTCTATCAGATGCCCTTTCGTTAACAGAGGATGTATACATATTAAACAACGATGGTGTGAAAAAGATAGAAATTGAGCAAGAGGAAGTGGAAGAAGTCGATGAAGAAAAAGTCATTCAAATGATTCCGCAAATGAAGTTAGAAAGAATACCAGCGAAAGTGAACGATAAAATCATTTTACTTGATCCGATGGAAATCCATTTCATTGAAACGCAAAACGGAGTAACACATATTCACGTTCGTGAAGGGGATTTCGTATGCGCATTAACATTAAGTGAACTAGAAGCAAGATTAACAGGTTTTGGTTTCTTTAGATGTCATCGCTCGTATCTTGTGAATTTACAAAGAGTACGAGAAGTGATTACTTGGACTCGTAACAGTTTTAGCTTAATTTTAGACGACGAAAGAAAAAGTTCAATTCCACTTTCAAAAGGACGAATGGATGAATTAAAAGGCGTGATTGGGCTATAAAAAGTGCTCCAATAAGCTCAACATGCGATTCATTCACCGGTAAAAATACTCCTTTTACCGGTATTTTACTGCGTAATCCCTTTGTTTTTCATATGATTGAGTCAAGAAAAGCGAAACAAACAAACGAAAAGCGCTAAAGCGACTTTCATCTATAAAGAAGAAAAACAAAGGGGATGACGAAATGACATTGGCAATTGAAATGAAAGATGTAATGAAAAGTTTCAACGGAAAAACAGCACTTCGAAATGTAAATATTGAGGTGAAGCAAGGAGAGATTTTCGGATTCCTCGGACCGAGTGGATCTGGTAAGACGACAACGGTAAAAATTTTAACTTCTCAATTGCTTCATAGTGTTGGAACGGTAAGAGTATTAGGGAAAGATATTACAGGACCAAGTAGCATCGATTACAATCGAATTGGTATTTTAACAGATAACAGCGGCTTATATGAAAGACTTAGTATTTATGATAACTTACTATTATTTTGTGACTTATACGATTGTAAAAAAGAACGAATCAATGAAGTACTAGCACAAGTAAATTTATTAGATGATAAAAAAACACCAGTAAAGAAACTATCAAAGGGAATGAAGCAACGCGTCACACTAGCAAGAGCAATCCTTCATAAACCAGATATCCTCTTCTTAGACGAACCAACATCTGCACTCGATCCAGTAAACGTACAAAACATTCATAAAATCTTAAAAGACTTAAATGAAGAAGGAACGACGATTTTCTTAACGACTCACAACATGGATGAAGCAGAAACGCTTTGTAACCGTATTGCCTTCCTTTGTGGCGGAGAAATTGTAGCACTTGATACGCCAGAGAATCTGCGCTTGCAATACGCTAAGGATCAAATAGAGGTCGTATTAAAAGATAAACAAAAAGAAGTAGTGCAAAAAGATGAATTGGGCGCAAAACGTATTTCAGAATGGATGAAAAAGGGCGAACTGTTATCTATTCATTCACACGAACCAACGCTAGGCGATATCTTTATTGAAGTTACTGGGAGGGGATTATAATGACATTTTCAATGAGAAGATTTTCAGCTATTTTTCGGAAAGAAGTCCAAGATTTTAAGACAAATTCACAAGTATTATTAATGGCATTTTTACCAATTATACTTTCATTTTTGTTTAGCAGATTTGGAGTGGGAAAGGAAATGTTAGGCACTACTACTATAATGGCCTTCCTATTTGTCGCAGGATTTGTTCAATCTATGGTAATTGCAGAAGAAAAAGAAAAACATACACTGCGTGTGTTAATGTTATCCCCAGCATCTTCTGTTGAAGTTCTTCTTGGAAAGAGTTTATTAACAGCGGGTCTGACAATGGTCATTTGTATTGCAAATTTATTCATTTTAGATCAGTTAAATATTAATCTTCCATTGGTAGGATTGATATTCTTATGTGGAACTATTTTGTTTATCGTGCTTGGAACAATGATTGGATTACTTGCATCTTCTGTACCACAAACATCATTAATTGGTATGCCTATTTTAATGACGATGTATTTAGCTGTACAATTTGAGCCGATGGTTGAAAATAAAGTAATTAAGACACTAATTGAGTATCTTCCAACATCTCATATTGTAAAAGCACTTAACAGCTTAGTAGGTGGGGCGGGATTTAGTAGTATTAGTGGGCATGTATTAAATGTTGTAGTTTGGCTTATTATATCGCTCGTTGTATGTTTAATCGTATACAAAAAGAAACAATTAGACTAAAAACTGAGCCGAAACGCTCAGTTTTTTCTTTTTTCTATCATTTCCTCGGAAATTTTACAGTTCTTATACATATTTTTACAAATTTTGTCGAAAAGTAATTAGTTATGCGTTGTATAGGATACGTGAATATTGTTCAAAATGATTGCTGAGGTGATGATGGAATGCGAGGAAGAAATAATAAAAAGTCGCAAAAGGTAGTACATTTATTTCAAAAAAGATGGGTGTTTCCGGCACTATACATTGCTTGTGCAGCGGTAATCTTAATGGTTGCGCTATGGTTCCAAGGAGCTAATCCGAAGAAGACTCCAAACCACGATCAAGCAACACCGTATACACAATCGGAAGATCCAGCAGTACCAGTAACGAAATCTTCAGAAGTAGTGAAAATGCCAGCTGCCGCGAATGCGGAAGTAGTCGTACAAAAGAAATTCTATGAAGATGCAGCAACTGAGGCGGAACAAGAAAAAGCACTTGTCTTTTATAACAACACATATTCCCCAAACAAAGGAATTGACATTGCTGCGAAGAATGGAAAAGAATTCAATGTTGCCGCTGCTTTAAGTGGTACAGTAACGAAAGCTGAAAAAGATTCACTTCTTGGTTATGTTGTAACAGTTGATAGTGGAAATGGTGTAGCGGTATCTTATCAAAGCTTAGGCAGTGTGAAAGTAGAAAAAGGTGCAAGAGTTGCACAAGGTGAAGTATTAGGAACATCCGGTCTAAGTGCAATGAATAAAGAGGCAGGCTCTCACGTTCACTTTGAAGTACGTAAAGACAATGTGGCTGTGAACCCTGAACGTTACTTAAATAAATCAGTAACAGAAATTAAAGCTGATGCAGGTGCTGCAAAGGCTACGAATGCTTCTGGTAAAAAAGCTGACGACAAATCTCAAAAAGAAGAGAAGTCAAC
>NZ_JAKUDW010000115.1:0-16107 GCF_022662595.1 Bacillus cereus group sp. BfR-BA-01524
TTGTTTTTTATAGTCCGCCTCAGATATTAACGACAATTGGAACGCTTTTTGGGCTGGGTTTGCATTTGCTTTTTTCATGATGTCTCGGAACATCGTCGTCGTAATTTGACTACCACCTGGCACATAATGCTCGCTATCTGTTTTGTCATATCCCACCCAAATCGCACCTACTAAATCTGGTGTGTATCCTACAAACCACGAGTCCTTCGCTCCTACGCTCGGACCATTTACAAGTTGAGTAGTCCCTGTCTTTCCTGCTGTATCAACATTATTAACTTTCGCTTTTTCACCTGTTCCCTTTTCGACTACACCTTTTAATAAATACGTCATCTTTTGAGCAATTTTTTCACTCGTCACTCGTGTCTCTTTTTTATACCATTTTCCTATTATTTCCCCTTCAGCATTTTGAACTTCTCTAATTGCATGAGCCTCTACTTGAACCCCATCATTAGCGAATGTACTATATGCTTGGGCCATTACAAATGGAGATGTCCCTACATGCATCCCACCTAAAGCAATTGGATACGTACGGTCTTCTGGTACTAATGGAATACCAAATCGCTCTAAAGATTTCAATCCTTTATCTAATCCTATTTGCTCTAATAACCACACAGCAGAAACATTATACGACTTTGCTACCGCTTCATACATTGTCACATTACCATGAAAAGCCTGATCACTATTTTTCGGTTCATATTCTTTAATATGAAATGGTTCATCCTTTAATATATCGTATACTTCATACCCTTGTTCTAAAGCAGGTACATATACAGCTAGAGGCTTTAATGTTGAACCTGGCTGTCTTTTTAATTGCGTAGCATGATTAAATTGTAAAAACTGATATGGTCCTCTACCTCCAACTAAAGCAGGAACACCGCCTGTCTTTGGATTTATAAGGACTACACCTGTTTGCATAAGTTGATCTGAGCCACTATCTTTAAAATAACTATCATTATTCACAACATCTTCTACAGCTTGTTGTTTTTTCGGATCAAGCTCTGTATAAATACGATAACCACCTGCTAAAATTTCATTTTGTGTTAATTCATACTTATCCATCGCTTCCCTAACTATATAGTCTACATATTGGGAGTATTTACCTTTATATTTATCATCAACCCCACGTTTTAATACAAGGCCTGACTCTTTTTCTTTATTGTATTGTTCTTCAGAAATATATCCTTGTTCCTTCATTAAACTTAATACGACATTACGTCGTTCAATTGATTTATTAAAGTTTTTATAAGGCGAATACGCAGACGGCGCTTTAATTAAGCCCGCAATCGTTGCAGCTTCTGAAATTGATAAATCTTTTACATCTTTATCAAAATACGATTTAGCTGCCCTTTTTATCCCCCAAGCACCTTCTCCAAAATAGATTTGATTCATATACATTTCAATAATTTCATCTTTTGTATAAGTACGTTCTATTTTTTTCGTTAAAAAGTATTCCTTTATTTTACGAGAAAATGTACGATCTTGTGTCAGAAATACATTCTTCGCGAGCTGCTGTGTAATTGTACTTCCCCCTGCTACAACTTCTCCTGCTGTAATATTTTTAAAAACTGCACTTATAATTCCACTATAATAAATACCATGATGGTTAAAAAATTCCTTATCTTCTACTGCAACAATTGCCTGAACCATAATATCAGGAATATCTTTTCTTTTAACGCCTTCTGTTTTCGAAGAAGCTAATTTAGTTGCGACCTCATTATTTGCATCATAAATTAAAGTCGGTTGTGGAACAGCTTGTTTTAATTCAGATATGTCTTGAATGGAAATTATTATATTTACAGCAATAAATATAGTAACAAGTACACTTCCCAATACAATTAATGAATTACGAAGTTTCTTCCTCTTATTGAACCACTCAAGCATTTTTTTAAAATGAGTGTTCTTCAATTTCATTCGTTCACTTCCTTCATTTATTTACACTCTTCTTTTTAAAAGGAAGAATATACCGCCTTTTAAATTTATTATAATAACGTAGTCATTCCTATAGTGTAAAGCTTTTCTTTTACATTCATACTTTTTGCAAGAAAAGGACATTCTACAAGTAAGATATTCACTATTGGATATTAATATTATTAATAGAACAACGAGAGTTATGTTAAGTTTTTGTAAACTTTTCGATAAAATGTTTTAAAAAACGACAGTTTTTTGTTAGAATTGATTAGCCAATATATTTTACATATATTACTTTTGTGGGGGTAACAATAATGGTCTTTAAATCAAAAAAAGATAAATTTTCTGAAATGTTAATGAATGTTTCCGAAAATTTAAAAGAAGGCGCGCAATTTTTCGTGGAGTATAAAATTAAAAATGCTAGCGATTTAAAAGAGTTTTCTATGCGCATGAAAGAGTATGAGTCAAAAGGTGACTCATTTATTCACGAAATCATTATGGAGCTAAACAAAGCGTTTATTACTCCGATTGAACGTGAGGACATCCTACAACTTGCAATGAGTATGGATGATGTATTAGACGGATTAGATCACAGTGCTGGTCTGTTCGAAATGTATTCTATTACAGAAGCTGATGAATACATGATTAAATTCGTAGAAGCAATTAATCAATGTGCAATTGAAATTGCAAATTCTGTTGAACTACTGTCTAAAAAGAAGTTAGTCGACATTCGTACGAACGCGATCAAGATTAAGGATTACGAATCACAATGCGATGATATTCGTCGTCATGCGATTAAGCACTTATTCTCTCGTGAGAAAGATCCGATTAAGATTATTCAATTTAAAGAGATTTACGAAGAGCTTGAAGAAGTAGCTGATAGCTGTCAAAGCGTTGCAAACGTATTAGAAACAATTATTATGAAGAACGCGTAAGGAGTTTGATCATGGATACACTCTTGATACTGACCGTTTTAGTAGTCATTTGCGCTTTAGCTTTTGACTTTATCAATGGATTTCACGATACAGCAAACGCTATTGCAACGGCTGTTTCAACGAAAGCTCTAAAGCCTAGACATGCAATTATTATGGCAGCTATTATGAACTTTTTAGGTGCAATGACATTTACAGGTGTAGCAAAAACGATTACAAAAGATATCGTTGACCCATTTGCTTTACAAAATGGTTCTCTTGTAATTTTAGCTGCTTTACTTGCGGCGATAGCATGGAACTTAATTACTTGGTACTACGGTATCCCAAGTAGTTCTTCGCATGCAATTATTGGCTCAATCGCAGGTGCAGCCATTGCTGCTGCTGGTATTAGCTCATTAAACCTTAAAGGATTCATTAAAATTCTTGAAGCTTTAATCATTTCACCAATTATCGCTTTCGTTATTGGTTATATCGTATACAGTATTTTTAAAGTGGTCTTTAAAAACTTTAACTTAACGAAAACGAACAAAAACTTCCGTATATTCCAGATTTTCACTGCAGCATTACAAGCCTATACACACGGTACGAATGATGCACAAAAAGCAATGGGTATCATTACGATGGCTCTTATGGCTAATAACTATCATACTTCTAGCGATATTCCGTTCTGGGTACAATTATCTTGTGCTATCGCAATGGGGCTTGGTACTTCTGTCGGTGGATGGAAAATTATTAAAACTGTCGGTGGACAAATTATGAAAATTCGTCCTGTAAATGGTGTAGCTGCCGATTTATCATCATCACTTGTTATTTTCGGTGCAACATTCATTCACTTACCGGTTAGTACGACGCACGTTATCTCTTCTTCTATTTTAGGGGTTGGTGCTTCTCACCGTGTGAAAGGGGTAAAATGGGGAACTGCAAAACGTATGTTAATTACATGGGTTATTACACTTCCTATTTCAGCTTCTTTAGCTGCTCTGTTTTACTACCTATTACATTTTGTTTTCTAATCAAAAGTCGTCTTCCTTATTTTTCTAGGAAGACGACTTTTTTGTGAACAAGCCTATTTCTCATTAAAAAGCGTGTATAATAATTGGTGGATAAGTTATTTAGAGGAGTTGGCAATTTTGGAATACATCATGTTACTTTTCATCGGACTAATCGCCGGGACAGTCGGCAGCCTAGTTGGGCTTGGAGGCGGAATTATTATTGTTCCGTTATTAATTGGATTACACAGTTTATCACCACAACTTGCAGTAGGGACTTCTATGGTAACAGTCGTTTTTACAGGGCTATCTTCCACCCTTACTTACATGAAGCATAAACGAGTAGATTATAAAAGTGGACTTATTTTATTTATCGGAAGCGGCCCTGGTGGTATTATCGGATCATGGGCAAATAAATTTTTAAACCAAGACACATTTTCTTTATACTTTGGGATTTTCCTTATATTCGTCTCAATTCTACTTATGCTTCGAGACAAATTAAAACCTCTTTCCCTCTCAAATACGTCTGTAATTAAGCGTTCTTTTACAGATAATGATGGAAATACTGTACACTATCAATTCCCACCGTTTCTTGCTATCTTTATTGCCTTTATAGTTGGGTTTATATCTGGGTTATTTGGAATTGGTGGCGGTGCCTTACTTGTTCCAGCAATGATGCTTCTTTTTGCATTCCCAGCACATATTGCAGTAGCAACTTCAATGTTCATCGTATTTCTATCAGCAATTGTAAGTTCTGCAACTCACATCTCACTTGGAAATGTCAGCTGGATTTATGCATTAATCCTTATTCCTGGTGCATGGATCGGCGGAAAAATCGGGGCTTACATTAATACAAAACTGAGTGGTAACGCCGTAATTAATTTATTACGTATTACGTTAATTATTCTTGGAACTAGATTAATCATTATTTCCCTTTTATAACGTATTCTTTTTAGAATGCGTTTTTCTTATACACATGAATATAAAAATCCTCCGAGGAGAACAAATAAAATTAAACAAACACATAATAACATATAATTTGAAATATGTACTTTCTTCAAGTTGACCACTCCTATAACTGCGACTGTTATCTTTATGATAGCGAAAAAATAGTTCACTTGCAGTTACAGAGTGCTAACAATGCAAAATCAATTATTACAAATTTTATCCTTATATTTCATTTCTTTGTATATTCTATCGATTTAATAAAAAAGATGTCATATTGACATCTTTTTTAGTGAAGAAGTGACCATCCCATAAAGTCTTCATGTACTTGGCACGCCCTCTTATCATTTCGATCATATAATTCAGCATAACTATCTGTTTCTTCATCATAAGCCATCGTATAAATAATTTGGCCGTCTACTTCAACGGATAAAACGACTCCACCTTTCATCTCTTCTACATGAATGATAGCATTCGCCGGAATTCTCATATCCGTCATTCTCATCGCATCTAACAATATACTAAACCCCCTACAGCGTATTCATTGCTAGTACTATTACACACTAAATAGTATACTACTGTAATAGCATACATTTCGTCAATGAAATTGCTGTTGAAATAGCATATTGTCTATATACATATACGCTAAAATAGAAGAAATAGAAACATATTAATGGGGGGCTAACATTGATTCTACACAAAGGAGATGTACTATTCCGTCAAGGCGAGGACGGTCCTTTATACTTTATAAAAACTGGCTTATTAAAAGTAGTTCGGTTAGAAGAAGACGGAACACCATTTTTATTCAACATTATCGTTCCAGGTGAAACGATACCTCATCATTCTTTAATTTCACCGAAAGAATATCACGGTACAGCTATCGCTTTAATAAAAACAGAAGTGGAACCAATTACTAGTAGTGAATGGTATGAGAGACTTCAAGCAAATCCTGAATCATATGCCAACATCGCTATGCAATTGCAATCGAAATTAAGAATGATGCAACAACGAATTGATCAATTGACAACCGTCTCACCAAAAGAACGTCTTCATCGTTTACAAGAATGGTTCACATTATATTTAGATGACATTCCTATATATGAAATATTAACACAAACTGAAATTGGTCAACTGATAGGCATACGCCGTGAAACAGTTAACCGTTTATTACGAGAACAAATAAAAAACGAGGTAAAATAAATACCTCGTTTTTTTGTTTATTCTCATCCGTCTTATTGTAAGCTTGTTGCTGGGCCGAAAAATTCATAATGAATATGCTCTTGTTTCACACCTAAATCAGTTAGTGCAGCATTTATATGCTTCATAAATGCTACTGGACCACAGAAATAAAATTCTGCTTCAGTTGTCGGAATAATAGTTTGTAACCATTCTGCTTCAATAAATCCTTCTTTATCAAAGTTCTTCGTTTCCAAATCTTTTTCAGTTGGTGCAGAATAACAAGTGTATGCTTTAACTTGTTCATATTCATTGTCTACTGCCTTAACATGTTCTTTCATTGCATGTGTATTACTATTTATTGCTGCATGAACAAAATATACATTTCGTTTTGAATCTTGTTCAATTAACGTATTTAACATACTCATCATCGGTGTAATCCCTACTCCACCACTAATTAGTACAACTGGTAACGTTGAATCCATTTTTAATACGAAATCTCCCGCTGGTGCACTTACTGGCAAAATATCTCCTTCTTTTACATGTTCATGTAAGTAATTAGACACTTTACCGTCTGGTGTATCTACACCTTTTTCTTTCTTTACACTAATACGATAATATTCTTTCCCAGGAGCATCGGATAAACTGTATTGACGATTATGTGTATATGTCTCACCTTCAATATTGATTTGAACCGTTACATATTGACCTGGGATGAATGAAGAAACTTTCCCTCCATCTTCAGGTTTCAAATAAAATGACGTAATAACATCGCTTTCCTTCACTTTTTTAACAATCACAAAGTTGCGGAAGTCTTTCCATCCACCTTCTTTATGTGCAGCTTCTTCATACATCTCTGCTTCAATGCTAATAAATGCATCAGCAATGACACCATATGCTTCTCCCCATGCATTTAAAACTTCATCAGGTGCACCTGCGACCTCTTTAATGGCACGTAGTAAACATGTGCCTACAATCGGATAATGCTCAGCTTTAATACCTAAACTTCTATGCTTATGACCAATTTGTTTTACAACTGGAATAATAGCTTCTAAATTATCAATGTACATTGCAGCAGCATAAACAGCATTCGCTAACGCTTGTTGTTGTCTTCCCTTTTTCTGATTCGTATGGTTGAAAATATTCAATAACTCCGGATGTTCCGAAAATAAAATTTGATAAAATCTCGTTGTAATTTCAACGCCTTTTTCTTGTAATAATGGTACTGTTGACTTTACGATTTCAATTGTTTTTGCACTTAACATTGTATCCCACTCCTCTATTTCCTTAACTGTTTTTAGTTTAACTGAATCTTATAATGCAGATTGTGATTTTAATCACTATTAACACGTTGTTTTTGTGAATAATATATGAACATTGCATTTACAAAAGAAAATAAGCTAACTAGAATTCTAGCTAGCTTATTATTTTGTTTGTATAGCTTGTTCAATTACCTTTCTATCTTTCCCATCACCAAACTCCGTATACCCCCAGATATTCGTTTCACCTCTATATTTATTTACGATAATATCCAAGTCATGATATACACGGTGGGCATACACTACATACTCAATATTTTGAAGTTCCACACCTTTTTTTACAATTTCATAGCTTCTATTTACATCGCGTTTTATTTTTTCATTCTTTATTTCCGTATGTATATTTTTTAAAGATGGTTCTTGTTGTTGAAACCATTGCTTAAATTGATTCCAATCCCCGTCTGTATAATTCTCTGCTTTACCGTAATTTAAGAAATTATTATAGCTTTCATGTGTCATTCGAATAAAATCTAGCACTTTTGTCTCTTCTTGCACATCTTCTACTTGAGCTATTGTATTTACCTCAGCAGGCTTATTCGCATAATGTAACAGCACTTTCATAAGACTATAACTCGCAATGATCATTACGATAATAATCCCGAATACACTTAACAATTTCTTCATATACAGAACTCCTTCTCTACTAAAGATATTACAATGTATGACTATACTTGTAACATTCTCTCGTAGAAATATAATTCCTGTATTAATTCTTCCTATCATTTCGACAATATTTTTCTACACATTTCGTCTTGGCAAATGCTCCTGTAAAACAATATAACCTTCATAAGCTGTATAACCAAGTATAGCTATTAATCCGATATAACAAGCAAATACTGTCCATTTCGTTTTCGTATCCACTTTATAATAGTTTTCTTGTTGTTCCTTTTCTGTTTTCCATTCATTTAATTTTCTTTCTGACGCTTCAAATGCTTCTCTTATGTGAATAGTATACTCATCTTTTTCATCTTCATATGGAACATAATCTAATGGTTCGAACTTCGGTAAAAGATACTCTAACACTTCCATTTTTTGAAGTTCACCTATTTGTAACTCTTTTTCCCGTTCTCTTTGTCTTAATGCATTCATCTCATGATGCATCATGTATATAGTCCGATGTACAGCACCCGTTTCTTTTAATTCCTCTTCAAGCCTAGCAACATATTCTTTCATCCCATCAATTTTATGCCCTAATTCCTTAATCGGCTCATCTCTCTTTATCACTCTATATAATTCCATACAACCGATAATAACAATAAATCCTCCCAAAATACTTTTAAAGTAAATTGAATAGCCAAGTAATAAAATAAGTCCTGCTCCCCAAATTTTAGTACTGACAACTGAAATAATTCGCCCACCATCTAGCGGCGAAACGGGAATTAAATTAAAGAAATTAATCATACTTCCAAGCAAAATAACAAGCGCCCAAAATGGCTCTTTCGTCATTATATAAAGTAGTATCGCTGGTAAAAATGACAGAAGTCCGAAAAGCGGACCCATATAGGCAATGTAAGCTTCATCTTTTGCATTTTTCGGCATCTCTTTCATTCCAATAAGAGCCCCCATAAATGGAATAAAGATTGCTGGCGATGTTGGGATCCCTTTTCTTTTCGCAGCCCATAAATGGCCCATTTCATGAACAAACAACAAATAAATGAGCGCTACTCCAAATTTCCAACCATATATAACTGCGTATGCGCCAAGCGATAGAAACATACTAAATACCGTTGAAAACTTTGCTAATTTAAAAATTGCAAATATCCACTTTAACTTAGACAGTAGAAATAATCCTATGGCAACAATAATTCCCCATAATCCTTTTTTATTATTTTTCATCTCTCTCTCCTTTAACCCCCTGTGACGAGTCATAAAAGCCCATCAAAAATTATTCTTGCCTCTATTATGACATATTTTTTTCTATTGTTAGAAATAATGTTTATTTAATCCATTTTTAGCCAAAAATATAAATAAAGGAGGTGCATACGAATGAATTTACAATCTCTCATAATAGGTGTTTTATCATTTTTAGCTTCAACTCTTATTTTTTATACTGTGAGCTATGTATTATTATTAGATTGGTTGCCAAATCACTTACTTATCACTCTTATCATTCTTTCCGCTCTTATGATTTCATTTCTTATTACACGAAAATCAATGAATGAGCCATCTGCAAAAGCAAAATAATAGAGAGGGTGCTCTTCCCCCTCTCTATTATCATTTCCTAGGAAAGGCTACATAGAATTTTAATTCAATTACAGCCAATAAGGATCTTACCTCAAAATTCAGTTGGAACAAAGAAGTTAAGCGGGAGTCAACGCTGAATTGGCAAAGACTATTAATCAATGAAAAATGAGCATCCTCCGCCGATTAAAGTCTCACTTTATCTTTGAAAATTCATTTTTTCACCATACTCTTTAACGATTTGAATTATATTTTGAAACACGCCTATTTTTTCTTTTTCACTGTTTAATATTTTTAAATCATACTTTTCGTAATATGTTTCTAATGATTTTAATTGTGATTCTGAAGCACCTTTTATCGGAACAGTAGCATGCAATTCATATTGCTTATACCCTTCCTTTACTTTTTCACCTAAAATCATTTCACTCTCTTTTGCTCCAATTAATTTTTGAACTTTTTCTGGGAAAGTGAGTTGCAAATAATATTCTTGTTCCTTCACTAACTTGTTGTATAGTGATTGTGAAATCGTATACCGTACCATATAATTCACATTTTGATCGCCTACTTTAATATGAAACGCAGTAATCTGCAAATCTTTTTTTGTTACTTCCGTTAAAGGACCTACCTGCATCTCATCTTCTTTTTGTTCTGAAACATTTGGAAATATAGCCAGAAGCTTTTCCGTATCTTTTTCATTCAACATATACATAGCTTTCTTATATTGCACCCATCCTCGTCTATCTTCTCCCCTTAACCATGCATAATAAGTTTCTTTTTTCCCATCTCTACTAATTTGTATTTCATATTCAGGTTCACCGAAGCTTCCGGTTATTTCTTGTTTCTCAGCTTTATCCAAAATGTCTATTACTAACTTCGCTTCTGATTCCTGCAACTTTTTCTCTTTATGTTTTTTTTGTATAACGGTTCCCCCTATTGTTTCTTTCACTTCATTCACCGTCTCTTCTACTTTTTTTGTTTCTTTTTTTTGCTCAGCTTGACCACAAGCTGCTAGTAACATAACAAATAACAACAATACATATTTCCCTTTCAAATTAATCCTCCTTTTACGATAAGAAATTCTTATAATCTTCATACATAAAACAAAAACGTGACATCCTATTAAATAAGTTATACTAATCATTGAAAGGAGGTCTTTATCATGTCCATTAATTTTCATGATGCAAATAATAAATACACATACGCAACAAGAAACGCTCATATTTCTTGGGCTGAAATGGTAACAAACATTACAGACATACAAAACAAGCAAATAATTGATATTGGCTGCGGTGGCGGGATTTATACGAAAGAACTTGCTCTTATGGGAGCCAAAAATGTTGTGGGACTTGATTTTTCAAAAGAAATATTACAAGCTGCAAAAGAAAATTGCAACAACTTTCCAAATATTTCATTCATCCACGGTGATGCACATAATATCCCATACCCTAATGAAACATTCGACATAGTTATTTCGCGCGCAGTTATTCATCATTTACAAGACATTCCTACATTTTTATGTGAAGCTTCTCGTATATTAAATAAAAACGGTGTACTTATTTTACAAGATCGAACGATTGAAGATTGTACAGTTCCAGGAAGTCCCGAACACATTCGTGGATATTTTTTCTCTATATTTCCAAAACTCATTGAAATAGAGTCAAAAAGACGTCCAAAAACTAACACGATACAGAAAGAATTACAAAAACATTCTCTTCACGTACTTCCCACACAAACACAATGGGAAGTACGAAAAATACATGATTCTGTAGAAGCATTGCTACAAGATTTATCTCCTCGAACAGGTCGATCCATTCTATATGAGTTAACAGATGATGAAATTTCTCAACTTCTACAACATATACAGACCGCATTACAAAACGTCTCTCCTATTATTGAAAGAGATCGATGGACAATTTGGAGCGCCATGAAGTTGTAAGGAAGGAAGCCTCACAAAATAATGTGAGGCTTCCTTTCTTTCATAATCTAATTTTGCAACACTCTTGATATCCTCCACTTCTGGCCTGTGCACTTCCACACTTCGGACATACTAAATATCTAGACTGATTTGTCAACAAACTACCTTTTTGAAAGAGTAAAACTTCTGCTTGTTTAAACGAACGCGAATAATATAACCACATAAAACCAATTATAGCAATAATGCCAAATAATACTCCCATCGCAAGCATTTCAGTCACCTCTTTTGGTTTGTTCTTTCCAGCAAGTGGATTGTTGTAATATTCTCTGTAAATTCAAATAATCCCTTCTTTACTCCTATAAATATCAACTTTCTCTATAAATTTTACAATTCTCCGCAAATTTTTACTCCCATTTTACAATTCATTATTCCTTTTGCAACAACGAATTTTACTTTCGATATTTCCGTATATAAATATATCTTTCAAAAAACATATTGACTTTCTAAAAAAAACATGCAACAATACTGTCAGAATACTTGAATAAAAATTCATTGACGAGAACGAGTACGTTATAGAACTGTTCCCCAGAGAGTTGGCAATTTGCTGAAAGCCAACGTTCAGTGCGTAACCGAAAATCATCTCCGAGAAGTAGAACCGAATGTTACAGTAAGTTCTTACCGGCCGTCCCCCGTTACAAGGAACACGTATCATGTTGTACGTTGCAAAGCCGTATACATATAGATTTATTTCTACATGTATAAATTAGGGTGGTATCGCGGGTAAATATAACTCGTCCCTTTCTTTAGGGACGAGTTTTTTGTGTTCTTACAAATGAATTTAAAAAAGGAGGAAAAACAATGAACACTGTATCAAAAAAACATATTTTTTTCACGGGTCTTATGCTATTTTCTTTATTTTTTGGGGCAGGTAATTTAATTTTCCCTCCCATGCTTGGACAAAACGCAGGTGAAAACTTTTGGCCAGCAATGATTGGATTTTTACTAACAGGAGTTGGCTTACCACTACTAACTGTTATCGCAATTTCTCTATCAGGAAATGGGATGCAGCAACTCGCGAGTCATGTCCATCCATTATTCGGAATTTTCTTTACAGTAGTTGTATACATTGCCATCGGTCCATCCATGGGCATCCCACGTGTTGCAAATGTCGCTTATGAAATGGGTGTTAGTTCTTTCTTACCAGAAACAATCCGCTCTAGCAGCCTAGTGCTATTTGTATATACAATCATATTCTTTACTTTCGTATTTTGGCTGAGTTTAAATCCATCTAAACTTGTCGATCGTATTGGAAATATATTAACACCTATTTTATTACTCTCAATTTTCTTATTGTTTGTTAAAAGTGTCTTTACACCACTTGGGCAATCAGGACCAGCTATGCAAGAGTATCAAACTTCTCCAATCTTCAAAGGCTTTATGGAAGGGTACTTAACAATGGACACCATCTCAGCACTTGCATTTGGAATTATCGTTGTAAATGCAATTCGCTCTAAAGGTGTGAATGATCGTAAGTCCATTGCCATCGCCACAGCAAAAGCAGGGCTTATTGCCGCTACAGGACTCGTACTTGTATATGGTGCACTCGGCTGGCTTGGGGCAACTAGTGTCTCTCTCGGATATGCAAAAAATGGTGGACAGCTACTTACTGTTATCGTACAACAATTATTCGGTCCGTACGGTTTGCTCCTATTATCTCTTATCGTTACACTCGCTTGTTTAACGACATGCGTTGGACTCGTATCTGCGTGCAGCCAATATTTTTCAACATTATTGACTACATTCTCATACAAAACGTTCGCGAGTATCATTTGCGCATTAGGATTATTAGTTGCCAACTTAGGTTTAACGAAAATTATCGCAATCTCTGTTCCAATTCTACTTGTTGTGTATCCAATTGCGATTGTACTCGTACTACTATCGTTACTTCATAAATACTTCGGTGGATATCGCTCTGTTTATGTAGGTGCTTTAATCGGAGCAGCTGTAGTGAGCGTATTTGATGGATTAAAACAAGGTGGTATTTCAGTTTCATTCATCACACCATATTTTGAATTTATCCCTTTATATAATGAAGGAATCGGCTGGCTAATACCAGCATTAGCAGGAGCTCTTATTGGCCTTGCAATCGCTAAGTTAAGCGGTACGAAAAAAGTTCCATTACTAACCGAATCTAACGAAGTAAAAGCCTCCTAAAAAAACTCCCAAAAGGGAGTTTTTTTACATTTGATAAGCAGTATGATTAAAACTGCTTATTTTATAAGCTTTCGTATAATATTCAATATTCGTATCAACTGTTTCTACCTTGACAACATCATAGTGCTCTTCTTGCTTTACTAAAAATAAATAGTATTCCTCTGTTGCCTCAATAATCGCAATTTTATCTGTTTCAACATTATATTGTTCACAAAGTGCTTGTAATGCGTTCACATAATCCCCTAATTTTTTAGACTTATCCATTCCGAATATAGTTTGAACTAACATATACATTCTCCCCTTTATATGTACTGTTAACACCTCGATGATAACGCTTACAATATTTATCGTCAATAAAAACATTCAATGGTTTTAACGCCAAATCTATATTGTAGCGAGCCAATAATTAGCGAGGAATCCCCCCGCCAATTAAAGTTTCACTTTATCACTTCGTTAATTGATGTCTAAATGCATAAATAACTGCCTGAGTACGATCACTTACATTCAATTTATTTAATATATTACTCACATGTGTCTTTACCGTTTTTAGTGCAATAAATAACTCATCCGCAATCTCTTGATTACTTTTTCCCTCTGCAATTAATAACAAAATCTCAAACTCTCTTTCCGTTAAATCATCATGCAAAGGTTGCTCTTTCTTTTGACGCATACGGGACATCATTTTCCCGGTAACTTTCGGCTCTAATACTGTTTCTCCACCGTAAGTAGCTCGTACAGCATCTGCAATATCACTTGCTCTTGATGTTTTTAATAAATAACTAGTCGCCCCAGCCTCAATAACAGGATACAATTTTTCGTCATCTAAAAAGCTTGTTACAACTACAATTTTTGCTTCTGGCCATTCTTGAATAATAGCACGTGTTGCTTCGACACCATCCATCTCATCCATAACAAGATCCATTAAAATAATATCCGGTCTTAATTGCAGTGCTAATTCTGATCCTTTTTTTCCATTTTCAGCTTCCCCTACTACTTCAATATCTGGCTGTGTAGATAAATATGCCGATACACCCATACGAACCATTTCATGATCATCGACAAGCAATACTTTTATCATACTTCTCCCCCTCTCTCAAGCATAATCGGTACTTTCACTTCTATTTGTGTACCTTTGGCCGGGAAACTAAGTACCTTGAGTGTCCCACCAATTTCATGAACACGCTCTTGCATCGATCTTAAGCCATAGGAACCGGCTTTATTAACGCCTACTTCAAACCCAACACCGTCATCAATGATTTTTAAAATCGCATATTGATCAATTTTTCGAAGGCGCACTTCTGTTTTCTTTGCCTTCGCGTGTCGCAACGTGTTTGATAGCGCTTCTTGCACAATACGGAATAAATGATCTTCTACACCTTTTTTTAATTCTATTGGCTCAATAAGCCATTCAATTTTCATATGTTGTTTTCGCGATAATTCCGTTAATAATTCCTCTATACCTTCTGTCAGTTTCTTTCCTTCCAATTGTACAGGACGTAAATGAAGGAGCAATGCTCTCATTTCTGATTGAGCATTTACAACCATATTTTCAACAAGTTGTAATTGTTTTTTTGTCACATCTGGAAATTCAGTTATTTGTTCATTAATCGCTGACATCATCATCGACATTGCGAAAAGCTGCTGACTTACTGAATCATGCAACTCCCTTGCTAAACGATGCCTTTCTTGAGATATCGCTTCTTGTCTCATCTCTTCATTCCAATGAGCTCGTTCATTCGTTACTTTTTGAAAGAGTCCCGCTTGCTCCTCTAATCGACGAGCCAGAGCGATTACTTTTCGTTCCACTTCATGAAATTCATCATCTGCAGTAAACGAAACATCGCTCGGAAAATTCCCTCGCTCTACTTCAAATAGAAAAGTATTTAATCCTTGTATACGCTGCTCTATATAGTAACCGATTGCATATCCTACAATTCCCCCGATAAGTAAACTTGTAGTCATAATAAACAAGCCAATTGGAACAGAAGCGATGGATTCCTTCCATAATAAATCATACACTTGTTGCTCGCTTTTCCATACATATACAATTGTACAAATGAGTGCGATACTAACAGAGGACAACATAGAATAACGAATATACATCCACGAAATATTTTTTTGTTTCTTCATTATACTTTCCTCACTTCCGTGTCGCCTACGACAAGCGAAGAAATAATTTTAATACGACGAGGAGCCTCTTTATACTGCTCTGTTCTAAATGTAACATTGCGGTTAAACCCTGTCTCTTCATGACCTGGCAAGAGCACACGGCCGACAATAACAGAATGATTTAAAGAAAGTTCAATATCATATGGCACATATAAACGAATATTACCAACGACACCTCGAATAACAATTACTGTTTCTCCTTCTGGAATCATAGCAGTTGTTAAATCCATTTCCACATCACAAGCACCATATTGAACATTAATATCCTCAAGTTCATAAATATGATCCATCATTCGTACATTGCCTACAAACATATTTTTCAAATATGGTTCTGTACGATATATTTGCTTCTCTTCGTC